>CAYSAA010000156.1:0-10805 GCA_964428905.1 uncultured Atribacterota bacterium | reverse complement strand
GGATGGGCTCTTCGCCACCATAAACCAAAAGCTACACAAATCATCAAAGCTCCTCTAATGGAATATACAAAAAAAGCCTGATGAAGGATTTTGGGTAAGGTCATTGCTCCAAATGCTGAACTGATTCCAATGATTAGAATCCAAATTCGGGTCCAGCGAGATAAATAGCGATCATCGGTATTCGGATGAAGCCACCTCTGCCAGATATCTTTAGACATAATTGAGGCACAGCCAAAGAGTATACCGGCAACAGTAGAAATCAATGCAGCAAAAATACCGGCGATGCCAATTCCACCAATAATCGGATGGATATTCATCAATGTTGCGCCCAAAGCTAATTTAGGATTAGTAGTTAGCCCAGCAGCCCTGGCATATAAGCCCATGGAACCAGTCCAGATACTTAGGGGTAAAATCAGAATGGCAGCCAGCACCGGGGCTAAGCGGGCTACCTTCCAGTTCTTGGCACCAAAAGAATAGTTGATCGTTGCCTGTGCAGCTGGTATTCCTAAAACGCCCCCTAAAAAATAGCCCAAGACTGCCATACCTCCAAGGCTAAAGGGGCTAAAAAGAGCTTGAGCATCCAGGCCTGCCCCGTTAAGGGCATTCGCTAAGCCAGCATAACCCGCGACACCTGCTGAAGTGGACAGTAGGGGAATTTCCTTTTGCATTACCCACCAGAAAGCAAGGGGAATTCCAGTTCCTATGGTAAACATAAATGCTACGCTGGTAAAAGCTACTGACCACATACCCGCTGCCAAAAGATAAACCGTCATAGCCAGCCCACAGATTAAAACACTGAGCTGTAAATTCAGACCGGTAACACTTGCCACCAGAGATCCCAGAGCAGTCATCTGAATAATGGTAAAAAACCAGTATCCCACTACATTCAGAACAGAGGCGGCCTTCCATGTTTTAATGTCATATAGGTAATAAAGATATTCCGGCACGGTCACGACATTGTATTTGCGATAGTAATGGGCAAAGGCAAAACCAAAAAGCATAAGACCACAAGCTGAAGCAATATGATACCATATTACGCCCATCCCTTGATTAAAGGCTACCTCGGCTGTTCCGATTGTTCCCAGACCTCCCATGTATTCGGCCGCAATTGAAACCGCCACAAACATGACACCTAGATTTCGACCGGCTACCAGAAGGTCTTCAGAGGCTTTGACTTTACGCACGGCCAAAATACCCAAAAAAACGATAAAGACAAAATAAATAATCAGAATAATGAGTTGAATCGACATAGCCGACTATTTCCTTTCTTTTTAAATAGCCATTAAGGTGAGAATGATTCCTAAGATAAAGATGATTAGATAGAACAACAAAAAAGGTTTGTCGGTCTGGTCAAAGAGAATCAGATTTTCTTTTTCATTAATGATAGAATTTACATCTTCTAAAAAATCTTTCCCGGGTAAATCATGCATAAACGCCATCCTACTATTGCTAAATTTTATTCATTCATTTTAATGATGCCTGTCATATCAAGCTTTATGTTAGCTAATTTACTGAGCTTATTTTTTAAAATCCAAAGGAGAAATTACCTCTTTCCCATATTTTTCTTTAGCTTTCATGAGGCGAGAAGTTTGTGCTTCCAATTCTTTGTTGAAACTATCAGGGACATTAATCTTGGTAAATTTTTCCCTCATTCTTTCCATCTTCTCCAAATATCTGGTGACACGCAGAGAAAATTGTTCAATATAATCTTTCTGAGAGTAATCTTTGTTTAATTCCTGAGGAAACAGATATTTTAAATCTTCATAATAAGGAATTCTTCCTACAGGCGTCTCAATAGCATCTAACTCACCTCGAACCCTGCCTTCTGCCCAAATCATCCAGACTCGTTTATCGAGCTTATCATTTAAAAAATCTCCCTGTTTATTTTTCAAAAAATAATTGGTAGTAAATATCCTGGGAATCTTTTTTACATTCTCCTTAAATAAAAGATGGTCTTTGATATAGGTGAAAAAGGGGACCGAGATAAAATCGAGATTAGCCATGGGGTTATGTTTCCTTATTCCCTGTTGGCCCAAGGTAGCTGCAGTCGTTTCTGATTCCACCGTGGCACCTAAAAATACACCGTGATCCCAATTAAGTGATTCAACAACTGGCATTGAGGTATCAGAATCTCTTCCACCATAGACGAACCCATCTATTGGTACGCCTTCAGGATTTTCTGCCTCAGGATCTATATTCTTTAACTCCTCCAAACGGATGGTATAACGTGCATTTTTATGAGATGGATCAATATGATTTCCATCTTGGTCTTTTTTACCTTGATACCATTTGCCACTGAAATTAACCCCTTCTTCGGGAATATCTTTTCCCATCCCCATCCAATAGGGCACACCCTTATAAGTTAAAACATTTGAGAAAATAATTTCACGTGGTGTTGTCAATGCCTGATAAATTAACGGGTCATCATCAGGATTGACGTCTTGAATAATGCCAAAAATTCCTCTTTCTACATTCACTGCTCTTACCTTACCATCAACCTTTCTAAGATAGGCAATATCATCTCCTACAATGGTTTGTCCAGGCAACATGGCTGTGCTGGTCTTACCACAGGCACTAGGATAAGCACCTGTGAAATAAGTTGTTCTTCCTTTTTTGCCATGTACGCCCATGATAAACATGTGTTCAGCTAACCAACCCTCTTCATGTGCTCTATGGATAGCAAGTCTAAAAGCCAATTTCTTCAAACCCAAAGAATTACCAGCATATTGATTGTTAACTGAATAGACACAATTCTCTTCCAGGTCAATATAAATTCTTCTCTTGTTAACATCAATACTGACATTGTCTTTCAGCCTACCAGCAGAATGAAGAAAGAAAAAGAATTGATTAGAACCATTCAATACCTTAAATCCTTCATAATTAGTTCGGTAGAGTAAATCTTCGCTATGCGCAACATAGGAAGAATCAGTAATCTGCAAAGAAGGAATAGAAAACATGGAATGGTTAGGACCCAGAGAAAAGAAACGGACTAACATTTCTTTACCTTTCATACTTCCCTTAAGATATGATTTAACCTCTGGTATACCAATTTCCTTATTAATCGCATTAATATCTATCCCCCAATCCATTTCATGAGATAAAAGATAACGGGTATTTTCTTTATCTCTGGCTTGATCATAATAACCATCAAAGTGGATAGTGTGCCCTGGAATATTAAGCTTTTCTTCTTCACCGTTTTTCAAGGCTAAATTTTTGACATATTGAATATCTTCCGGGGTATCAGTAATTACGGTTACTTTCTCAGGTTTACAAAGCTCTATTGCTTCCTCAACTCTTTGCATAACGTAAGAATTATTCAGAACTTCAATTTTTCGGTAATTTACTCTATCCATTTCCTATCACTGCCTTTCCTTTAAAAAATGTATAAGTAATAAATATAATTCATTGTAAATAATGCTTAACTACTATAGTTTAACAACTTATCATAGTAAAAAACAAATCAATTCGTCAAGAAAACTTATCAATTATCTTGACTAACTTTCATAGTTTATAAAACTACTCAGGCATCACCTTATTTAATATAATGCCTACCAGGGCACCCAAAGCCATGCCTTCAATTTCAATTTGCCCATTCCCCAATGAAATGGGAATTGAGACACCACCAAGAGACAAAATAAGGATAGTTGCTGTAATAATCAAGTTCCTTGGTTTTTCAAAATTAACATTATTTTCTACTACTGTTCGTACGCCTACAGCTGCAATCATACCGAAAAGAATAATTGAAATGCCACCAATTAAGGCACCGGGTATTGTTGCAACAATTGCTCCCAGCTTTGGAATTAATCCAATCACAATTGCAAATACAGCGGCTATGCGCATTACAATGGGGTTATATACTTTCGTCAAGGCTAGTACACCTGTGTTTTCTGAGTAGGTCGTATTAGCCGGCCCACCGAACAAAGCCGATATTGAAGTTGCCAAACCGTCTCCCAAAAGTGTACGATGTAAACCAGGATCTTTAACAAAATCTTTTTCCACTGTAGCGCCAATTGCCAGCACATCTCCGATATGTTCAATAACCGTCACAATCGCAACCGGGGCTACAATCATGATAGCATTCCAGTTAAACTGTGCAACGGTAAATTGTGGAAATCCCAACCATTTTGCCTCAGCAACTGATGTAAAATCAATCATACCAAGTATTATTGCCACCATATAACCAAGGACAATTCCCATCAGAACTGGAATAACCTTTAAGAAACCCCGAGTAAAAGAACTTACCAGAACAACCACTACAAAACCTACTAAAGCAAGCCACCAGTTTTCACTGGCCATACTTATCGCGGTAGGGGCTAACTTCAGCCCAATGACCATAATTACTGGTCCTGTCACCACGGGTGGGAAAAAAGCAATAATTCTTTCCGGTCCAAATTTACTAATCAAGAATGATAAAAGCAGATAAATTACTCCGGCAGCAACGATGCCACCTAAAGCATAAGGCATCCCAAATTTATCTGCTACCAGAACAATGGGAGTAATAAAGGCAAAAGAAGATCCTAAAAATGCCGGAACTTTGTTGTTGGTAACAAAATGAAAAAGCAGGGTGCCAATGCCAGCCATCAATAGAGCAACTGAGATATCAAGACCGGTGATAATAGGTACAAGCACGGTAGCACTAAACATTGTAAACCCATGTTGTAGTCCTAATACTATCGTTTGTGGTACACCCTGTTTGGTATAATCCACAACTTCCTGTTGGTGTTGAGAGTCCATTTCTTCCTCCTTTTAATTATCTTATTTTAATGATTTGTATTAATTTTGAAACTAAAAATATTTTTTCTAATTTATAACCCCCTTTCAGCATTAGCTGATAAGGGGGTTATCCATTTTCCCATTTTCCTTATCAGCCTCACTGGACTGATTTTAAAGGAATAATATAAAACCTCTAATCCAAAGATACTGGAGAAGAGGTTATAAACATGATTATATCTCCTTATTAGTTTCTCTGAACTAACTTAAAGGACATTTTCATTTTTAGAATATAATAAAAACAATATTTAATCAATATAATTTTAAAAAATTCTTAAATGATTGCTCGGCGAAAACTTCCTGGAGAATACCCTAATAATTTTTTGCTAATCTCTGCAAATAAACCAGGATCACCGCTGATAAAAAAAGAATCCGATTTATTCCTCTGAGCATTAACTAATTGGTGCTCTTCAAGCCAATCTTTTACTTGTCTTCCAGTAGCCTCGGACGGATCAATCAACACCATATTCGGATCAATTTCTGGCTCAATATATGTTTCCAGAAAAGGATAATGGGTACATCCCAAAATAAGGGTATCAATATTATTCTTTATTATTGGTTTTAAACATTCTTTTAGCAGAGTCTTAATTGTCTTTTCATTTCTCAAGGCTTGTTCTTCCATCTCTCTAATAATTTGATTGCTGCAGGGATTGGCAAAAGTCATAATGGAAGGTTCTATCTCCTTAATCAACTTTTCATAACTTTGATTTCGGATGGTTACCTCTGTTCCAATGATACCAATTTTCTTATTTTTTGTCTTGTAAACTGCGTCTAATGCACCCGACTGAATGACTCCAATTACTGGAATAGAATATCTCATATTCACTTCATTCAAGGCTACTGCAGTCATGGTATTACAGGCAATGATCATCATTTTTACATCCTGTTGGAGCAGAAAATCAATAATGGAAAAAACATAATTCAGAATTTGTTCATCCGTCTTTTCTCCATAAGGGGCATGAGCAGTATCACCAAAATAGATGACCTGTTCTTGAGGTAACTGTTTTTTTACTTCTCTGTATACACTCAAACCACCCAATCCGGAATCTAACAAACCAATCGGTTTTCTTTTTTCCTTATTTTTTATCAAAATAAATCTCCCGATAAGTTCCTTTGGAAGGATGAAAATTTAAAGATTCAATAAAAAACTGGCGGAGGGACTGGGACTCGAACCCAGACAGCTTACGCCTACACCGGTTTTCAAGACCGGCTCCTTGCCATTCGGACATCCCTCCACACATTATTATAATAAACTAATAATCCAATATAATCTCTCTTATGCTATTCTTTATTCCATATATTCCATAGTCATTAGATATGCTAATCATATATCAGCAATAAGATTTTACCTTAATTACTGATTTTTTTCAATCCATCCATATAAGGTCGAAGTGTATCGGGGATAATAATTGAACCGTCTTTTTCCTGAAAATTTTCCAAAATAGCAACCATGGTTCTTCCCACTGCGATCCCTGAACCATTAAGAGTATGGACATAATGAACTTTTCCGGATTCCTGTGCTCGATAACGAATATTGGCACGGCGTGCCTGAAAATCAGTACAGTTACTGCAGGAAGATATTTCCCGGTATTTTCCTTGAGCAGGCAACCATACTTCTAAATCATACGTCTTGGCAGCAGAAAAACCGATATCCCCGGTAGATAGTGTTACGACACGGTAGGGAAGTTCTAACCGCTGCAAGACAACTTCAGCATCCCTGGTTAACGTTTCTAATTCCTCAAAAGAGTCCTCTGGCTTACATATCTTGACCAATTCCACTTTATTGAACTGATGCTGTCGGATTAATCCCCTGACATCCTTTCCATAGGAACCTGCCTCTCTTCGGAAACAGGCCGTATAAGCAGTATAATAAAATGGTAAATTTGTCTCGGGTATGATTTCATCCTGGTGAAGATTGGTCAAGGGAACTTCAGCCGTCGGGACAAGATATAACTCATCGTTGGATTTGAATAAATCATTTTCGAATTTGGGTAATTGACCGGTTCCCATCATGGTATTGGCATTGACCAAAAAAGGTGGGAAAATCTCCTGGTAGTGATGTTCTTTAGTATGAATATCCAGCATAAAATTAATTAATGCCCTTTCCAGACGGGCACCACTATTCTTAAGTACTGTAAAACGGGCAGCGGCAATCTTAGCTCCTCTTTCAAAATCCAGAATGTCCAGTTTTTCACCCAAATCCCAATGAGCCTGCGGTTTAAAATCAAACTCCCTTGGTTTTCCCCATTTTCTAATTTCTATATTGCTCTCCTCGTCAGGTCCAACAGGTACACTCTCATCGACCATATTGGGTATCTCTAATAATGAACCTTGAATTTTTTCTTCCATAGACCTAATTTTTAAATCCATCTTCTTGATTTTGCCGGACACTTCCCGCATAGCCAGAATTTTTTCCTGGGCATCTTTTTTTTCTTTCTTCAGACGTCCAATTTCATCAGATACCTGGTTTCTTTCCTGTTTAAGATTACTGACATCAGATAGAATCTTTCTTCGTTGTTCGTCCAATTCCAGAATACGATCAATGGAATCAATATCTTGTCCTCTCTTCTTCAGTGCTTCTTTTACCTGTTCTGCATCTGTCCGAATCAATTTTATATCCAGCATTTTTATTATCCATCCTCTCCTTATACATAAGAGATAGTCAGTGGAGTAAACTCCCCTGAAACCCCTCAATTTTAATTAGTTTTTCTAATCATCATATCAAGATATGTTCTTCTTTAGGAAACAATTCATATTTAGCAAAAGCTAAAAGATAGTCATTGGAGTAAACTCCCATCATGATACCTTTTCTTTTTTACTTACTTTTTTTATAGCTTACTCTCCCTGGTAATTTTGTTAAAACTCTTTTTCCAAAAGTATTTATCCTTTAATGACACCCAAGGGACGCATTCTGGCTACTTTACTGGAAATACCGCTTTGATCCATTACATTGACTACTTCGGAAACATCTTTATAAGCATCGGACATTTCTTCTGCCAGTGTTGCCCTGCTCCTGGCTTTAACCAAAATATCTCTTTCTTTTAATTCTTCAACGATGTTTCTGTTCTTAAGTTCTCGCTTTGCCTCTCCACGACTCAATACTCGCCCAGCACCATGGCAGGTAGAACCGAATGTTTCTTGCATGGCTTTCTCGTTTCCCACCAGAACAAAAGAAAAACGTCCCATATCTCCGGGTATTAAGACAGGTTGACCGATTTCCCGGTACTTGAGAGGCAAACCAAGATGCTGGGGTGGGAAAGCCCTGGTAGCTCCTTTTCGATGGACACACAGTCGGATACTTTTACCATTGTACTGGTGATTTTCTATTTTGGCGATATTATGGGCCACATCGTAAACCAAATCCAGTCCCAAACGTTCCTGTGACATTCCGAAAACTTGATGTAAAACCTCTCTTGCCCAATGAGTGATGCACTGGCGATTCGCCCAGGCAAAATTTGCCGCACAACACATTGCCTGATAATAATTCTTTCCTTCTGGAGAATCTACCGGCGTACAGGCTAACTGCTTATCCGGTACCCTGATATGATAACGTTGTACTGCTCGCTGCATGACAGACAAATGATCCGTACATACCTGATGGCCAAAACCGCGGGACCCGGTATGAATTAAAAGTGTAACCATTCCTTCTTCAAGACCCATTTGTCTGGCAATCTCCGGTTGATAGATTTGATCAATAACCTGAATTTCCAGGAAATGATTTCCTGAACCAAGTGTTCCCAATTGAGAACAACCACGCTGAATCGCTTTGTTACTGATGATATCCGGGTTTGCCTGGTCCATTCTGCCATGTTCTTCGGTATAGGTACTATCATCTTCTTTACCAAATCCCTTGCGAACTGCCCACTGGGTACCATCTGCCAGCACTCTCTTTACTTCCTGGGCATTCAATTTAATCATGCCCTCAGAACCAACACCAGAAGGAATTCTTTTATATAAGGCCTCTATAATCTGATTCATTTTATGTTTGACATCCTGTAGCCTTAGATTAGAACGGATTAATCGGACCCCACAGTTAATATCAAAACCAACACCCCCCGGTGAAATTACCCCATCTTCCAGGCGAGTCGCTGCCACGCCTCCAATCGGGAAACCGTATCCCCAGTGAATATCAGGCATAGCAAGAGAGTAACCGATAATACCCGGTAAGAAGGCAACATTAACTACCTGGTCAAGAGCCTGATCACTGACAATTTGTTTCATTAGACTTTTAGAAGCATAAATTCGCCCTTTAACCTGCATTCCTGGACGATATTCTTTTGGTATTTCCCAAATATAGGGTCCCTTTTGCTCTAATACCTCTTCCCATTTATTGTTCATGGAATTAACTCCTTAAGTAAAACAATAGAGTCAGGGGAAATTTCCCCAAAACCCCTCTAACTATTTACTTATTCTGCCTTATAAATGTTTTTTAGAAAAAACCTATCTCTTTTTCCCTAAATAAATCATAGTTCATACTATCTGAATTTCTTAAAATTATGATAGTATTAAATATCAAAGAAAATGGTTGTTTCCCATTGGTTTCTTTTATTTTTAAAAACCTGTAAATTATGATAGGTTACTGCCTTAATCTCTTTCTCAACCTGGTAAGAATACTCCTTGATTTTTACTCCCCATACTTCAGACTGAATGAATTGCTCTGTCAGATACCTGATAATAAAATCACCAAAAATCACAAATTCGGTATGATGAATATAAAGCAAATCACTTAACCATGACACCAGTAGATCTTCTATACCAAAGCCTTTACATTCGACCTTCCAATATCTTTTATTTTTTATATATCCGAGGGTTATAGAAGAACCGGTGATCAGAAAAAACATTCCCCGGGCTGCGTTTTGAAATAATTCCTGTTTTGTCTCTCCATATATTTTCAGTCCTACATCTGCCGTATGCTCTATTATTTCATAATCTTTACCCATATTACAAATCCTTTGCAACAAAAAACTCCCGCCCGCCGGTATTCCCTACCATAGGGACGAGAGTTTACTCTCGTGGTACCACCCTAATTCAATAGAATAATTATCTATCCTTAATTAAAGATAAAGCATCTAATTTACGTAACTATCAGGCTATATAGTAACATAGCAAGGTGGAATTCAATCACATCTATACCGTGTTCACACCTGCCACGGCTCTCTGGAAAATAAATAATGATTTACTTTTCCTTTTATTCTCTTTATTAATTCTTGATAAAAGTATAAATTTTTCTGTCTTTTCTGTCAATGTATCGAATTGCAATCTCATCCCATTCTACCCAAGCTCTTTTCTTTTTCGAATCATATCTGACAACTGAAAACTCTTATTGTGAAAAACTTACTCCTTTCTTTCTTTCTTTACTTTTCAGCTATGACCAGCATTTCAAAATCCTCTGTTGTTAATTCATCATTTCGCGAGAAAGCACCTAGTTTTGCTCCATAAATATCAATTTTCTTATAGCCAAGTGATTTAAGCAACCAGGTGATTTCACTTGGAACATAATATCTTTCATCGCTTTTGAGTCTTTTTTTATTGCCATGATCATCTTCAATTTCAGTAATATTATGATCACGAAAAGTCATTAAATCAAATGTATTGCTATGATAGGTGGCATTTCCCTCTACGCCTGTAGAAGCACAAAATTTTTCAACTGAATGGTACAAGGGGAATAATCCATTTAGGGTCGTAAAAATAAATTTTGATTGCTTTTTCAGTACTCTGGTAACATTCCTTAGTATTTCATAATTCATCTCATCAGTTTCCATTAGGGGAAAACCACCCTCACAGAGCATGATGGCGTCATCATAGCAGTTATCTAAATGTAACTCTCTGGCATCTTGTTTTTGAAAATCAATGGTTAGCCCACTTGCTCTTGCTTTTTCTCTTGCTCTTTGTAATTGAGATTCTGACAAATCTATCCCGGTAACATGATATCCTCTTTTTGATAACTCAATGGAATGTCTTCCGGTTCCACATCCTACATCTAATATTTTTAAAGACTTATTATACCCTAATTCCTGTTCGATAAAATCACATTC
>CAYSAA010000155.1:0-1915 GCA_964428905.1 uncultured Atribacterota bacterium | reverse complement strand
TGATGCTACCAAAATTGAAGAATTGGAAGAAAAAGAAGGCAATAAGATGATGAAAGTCCTTTTGGTGGCTGCACCAAAGGATCTGGTCAATCAACAGATTGAAGTCTTAAAAAAGATGAGAATACAGCCCAAGATAGTTGATATCGTTTCAAATGCCCAGATACGTGCTTTTGAAAATTACCTCACACCGGTATCTTCCAATGAAGAAGAAGGTAATCAGATGGATGTTCTCCTTTTTATTGGTGCCAGTACTACTGAAATTACCTTAATTGAGGGAGACAGACTAAAATTCACCCGAACTATTCTTAAAGGTGGAAATGATATTACCAGAATGTTAGAGAAGAAATATTCCATAGCTTTTAATGAAGCGGAGATATTAAAACGCAGAATCGGGATTCCTTTACCGGGAGCAGAAAAGAAAACAGAAGAGTCACAGGAAGAACAACCGGAACAGGAATCGAAAGAAGAGTCCATTCTCAATCAAAAAGAAATTTCTGAGTTAATTCTAACCGGTGTTTATGATATCTTTAATGAAATTCGAAAGTCGTTGAATTATTATAAAACACAGTATCAAAAAGTTGCCTACAAGAGGATTATCTTAAGCGGCGGAATGGCTGCCATGCTTAATATCGGGCATGTTTTGAAGCAGCAATTTGGTATTACGGTAGTGATGGCAAATCCCTTAAAGGGCATCACGGTAAATGAAAGTGATGTAAATATAGAAAATTTGGATAAATATAAATCTTGCCTGTCTACCGCTATTGGACTGGCAAAAAGAGAAAGGTAAAAAAGTTATGGCGAAAAATAGAAACATTGTTCGGAATATCAATCTTCTGCCAGTGGAGTACAGAGAAAAAGAGAAATACAATCTGTCCAGGATATTCCTAATTGTTTTTATTCTTCTTTTATTTGCCGGCTCTGGGTTTCTTTATTTTATTTTAGAGAATAATATTTATACCAAGGAGAATGAAGTGAGAAATCTTCAAATCCAACTTGCTGCTATTGAAAAGGTTATTGAAGAAGTGAGAAATCTGGAAAGAGACAAGGCTGAGCTGGCTGAACGTGTACAGGTTATCGAAAGCTTAATTAAAAATCAATCCCGCCTGACCAGAGTATTGGGTGATTTCAGTGAAACAACCTTACCTGAAGTCTGGCTGAATAATTTAAGCATCAGTCCTAATCAGACTTTTAATTTAACTGCAAATACCTTTAACAATTATCTTATTGCTCAATATATGAATACATTGAAGGATCACCGGGGTTTTGATGCTATTGAACTGCAATATATTCGCAAACAAAGCACCAGGATTCCTGAATATGACGAAAGTATTGATACAGTCAATTTTCAGTTATCAGGTTTCTTTATCCCCTATCATTTCTTAGAGGGGCAGGAAAATGTTCAGGCAAAATAGAGGAGTGCTATTGTGAAGCTTAGTAAGAGAGCTAAAATTATTATCTTTATCCTTTTCTTAATCGTTTTTGTTTACATTAATTATGCCTTTATTTATCAGCCGAGAAATACCAGAATACAACAGCTTGACCAGCAGATTAGCATATTACAGACTAAAATAGAAGAGGGGAAAAAGGTTGCAGCACGTTTGAATGACTTGAAAAGAGAATACCAGGAGCTTACCGAACGATTGGAGTTTGTTGAGGTGCTCCTGCCAAAGGAAAAAGAAATTCCTGACTTTTTAGTGCTCCTGCAAGATACCATGGAAGAATTTAATATTGACTTTACTAATTTTACTCCGCAAAATTTAACACAGGAGCAGGATGTTATCTATGCAAGGTTACCTATCAATATGACTTTTACCGCCAATTATTTTGAAACGATTAAATTTTTAGACAGGCTGGAGAATTTCCCCCGAATCGTTGATGTAAAGGATTTAAAGTTTAGTCCAACCGGTGAAAAAAC
>CAYSAA010000154.1:0-2922 GCA_964428905.1 uncultured Atribacterota bacterium | reverse complement strand
AACAGGTAAAACTCTTTTTATAGATGCAAGGAATATGGGAAAGATGATAGATAGAAGGCACAGGGTTTTAACGGATGAAGAAATAAATAAGATTGCTTCTACCTACCATGCATACAGGGGAGAAAATGGAGAATATAAAGATATACCTGGGTTCTGTAAGGAAGCTACACTGGATGATATAAGGGAAAATGATTATATCCTAACACCGGGCAGATATGTCGGATTTGAGGAAGTTGAAGAAGATTTTGAAGTATTTGAGGAAAAGATGAAAAAGCTAACAAAGGAATTATCAGAGTCATTTGAGGAATCCAGGAAGCTTGAAGAAGAGATAAGGAAGAATTTAAAAAATATAGGTTATGATATGTAGATACACGGAAGAAGAAATTAAAAAAATAAATGTCGCTATAAAGATGTTATTTAAAAATGATTCTTTTTCGTTTTAAAATAATGTCAATGAACGTTCAATAACACAAAATTTATTAGAATATCTACATGTTTAGTTCTTAGTTCTAAATTTTGAATATAATTTTAGGTATAACCACAGAAACATAAACGATAGTTTTAATTGATTTCACACAATAGCATTGGATAATAGTGGATAATTATTTTAAATTTTCTTATAATATTATCTATTGTTATACTATTAATAATATAGGATAAAGGAATAGTAATGGATAATAAAAAAGACGATATTAAGAAAATTAAAATAGTGTACCCAGATTTGGATGAAATGCCCGAAGATTTATATGCCAATAATGTTAGAATATCTCATTCTAAGGATGACTTTGTTTTATATTTCGCAAAGATAGATACTCCACCGATAATTAGCGGGGAAACATTTGATAAGGAAGAAATAAAAGCAAAAGTAGTTGCTAGAATAAGATTAACCCCTACCGTTGTTGAAAGCATGGTAAGAGCATTAAAAGAAAATTTTGAAAACTATAAGAATGTGAAGGGTGGTAAATAGTTATGACTTTTAAGATAGTCTATGCAGAAGTATTTCCAACTCACAAAAATATTATATTGGATATTCCACTTGCCTCATCCAATGAGAGAATTGTCTTTGCAAGGCGCGAAATGGAAGAAAAGATAACAATATTTAATGGTACAACAACACTCGATAGAATTTTTAATAATTTTCTGAATTTAAAATACGGGTTTTTGGATAGTAGAAACAAAGAATATAGAGCAAGGGAAAATAGAATAAAGAAAGAATTGGAAAAGATTTCCAAGGATAAAGATAAAATGAAACTATTGTTTAAATACTTTCAAGATGGGATAATTACACGTTCCCAAATAAAAGTCTTGGGTAATATCAATGAATGGGAATTAGCAGATTGGGATAAAAAACTAAAAGCCAGTTACAGAGCTTGTATTAGCAATACCAATTAAACGGGATGGTCTATTTGGTTATCTGTGATTCATCTCCACTAATACATTTAAGTAGGAATAACCTTCTTTTTATTTTAGAAAAACTATATAAGAACATCCGTATACCTAATTCAGTGTATAGAGAAGTATTTATTTTGGGAAGAAACAAACCCGGATATACTTCATTAAAAAATGCGAAGTGGATACAATCAGAGTTTGTTAACAATACTATACTACTTAGTATATGGAATAGTGTTCCTGGTCTGCATGATGGCGAAAGAGAAGTTATTGCACTTGCGGAGGAACATAGAAGTGAAAGTCCACTTGTAATAATTGACGATTATGAAGCTCGTGATTGGGCAAAAAACTTAAATTCTTTTACTGTGAAAACAACACTAGAAGTATTATTTGAAGCAGAAAAAAACAATCTAATAAAGAGTACATGCTCAGAATTAAATAAATTAATCATTAATGGTTTCACCATCAATAAGAGTGTATATAGACAATACTGTTCATAAAGAATTTCTAAAAATCAATATTTATACTGATACTAAAAATTATTTTAGTTAAGAGGATAATTCCGATTTTTATTGAAATCAAAACGAATAACTGAAGTGATATATGTGATATTGAAAAGCTTAAACTATTTACTGCTTAAAATGGTGGTTACAAAATATGATATAGGCCTTTTATTAAATTTAATAAAATAAATAGACCTTTGATGCGATGGGTTAAAAACGGAAATGAAGAATAAAACTAAATTTGAAGAAGAAAAAATTAGAAAAATAAAAGAAGGTTGGGAAGTAAAAAGTTTTAAGGATGCAGTAGAAATTAATCCTTATAGAAGTTTAAATAAGAATACTCCAGCAAAATATGTTTCTATGTCAGCATTGAAACCCTTTGTAAAAAAAATTTCTTTCTTTGAAAAAAGAATGTATAAATGTGGCACAAAATTCAAAAATAATGACACACTGCTGGCTAAGATTACTCCTTGTCTTGAAAATGGGAAGACTGCTTTTGTAAATATATTAGATAAAGAAGAAGTTGCATTTGGATCTAGTGAATTCATAGTTTTATCTAATAAACTTGGAAAAACAGATCCTAAATTCTTATATTACTTAGTAATAGAACCGAACTTTAGAAAAGCTGCAATTAACTCAATGACCGGTACTTCAGGTAGACAAAGAGTTCAAAATAATATATTAGAGAAAATGCCAATTACTTTGCCAGATATATTAGAACAAAAAAAGATTGCAAAAATTCTTTCATCATTTGATGATAGAATCGAATTAAATAATAAAATTAATTCTATTTTAGAACAAATTTCTAAAACTATATTTAAACATTGGTTCATAAATTTCGAATTTCCAAATGAACAGGGCAAACCTTATAAATCCTCAGGGGGTGAATTTATAGATTCAGAACTTGGAAAAATACCAAAAGGATGGAAAGTTGGAATGTTTGGTGATATATGTACAGTAAAAGGAGGTTATGCATATAAAAGTAACGATTTTTTACCAAATGGTGACTTTCCAATAATTAAAATTAAAA
>CAYSAA010000153.1:0-4035 GCA_964428905.1 uncultured Atribacterota bacterium | reverse complement strand
CCTTTTCCCCTCTAAAATTGACACCGTTAGAAGGGGTAGCTCACTAGGTGACTACCCCACGTTAGATCAAAGCATCTGGCTGGGTGCTATTCTTTTATCAAAGATCAAAGGCCCCTTTAGAGAACCGGGATGGGTTCTTCCAAGAGAAGGGGCAAGTAAGATAGTAACAGAGTCAGGGGGTGTTGTCAAGATAAAAATTGGAAAAAACTTAAAATATTTACTACTCAATATCTATTTTCATTAATGTCTTATTTTACAAAAATATTATAATACAAAAATAATATTTTTTCAAGTAATCAAAGAATTTACTAATTACCAGAATACCATCTATTTTGATAAATATTATGATGACTTCAGTATCAGTATTATTTAGGCAATAATTACTGAGTATGGTATTGCTATTTAATTTTAATCCGATAAAAGTTCAACTTACCAACCCTTAAAATATCACCATCTTTAATTTCTAAATCAAGATTTGAGTTAGTTATTTTTTTATGATTAATTCTGATTCCACCCTGATCAATCATCCGAAGGACTTCACCTGTGCTGCTAAGAAATTTGGTCATTTTCACTAACTTTACGACCCACAGCTTGTTTTTTTTCAAATCACAAGAGGGTATAATAAGAAGGTTTTCTATTTTTTCGGGATCTACTTTATCCTGAAAAACTTTTTCGAAATATTTTTCAGCCTCATTAGCCTGGCTATATCCATGATAAAGCTTAACAATTTCTTTAGCCAATCTCTTTTTAACATCACGAGGGTGAATACGGCTTTCTTTTAAATCTTTCTCAACTTGCTTTAAATCCCGATATGAAATATCGGTAAGTAACTCGAAATAGCTTACCATCAATTTATCGGGTATTGACATAATTTTTCCATACATATCAGAAGGAGGTTCACTGATACCAATATAATTCCCCAAACTTTTACTCATTTTTTCTACACCATCAGTACCTTCAATAATAGGCATGGTAATGATGACCTGTGGATCCTGATGATATTCCCTTTGTAAGTCTCTACCTACTAATAAATTAAATTTTTGATCTGTACCCCCTAACTCAACATCTGCCCTTAAGGCAATAGAATCATAACCCTGCATAAGAGGATATAAAAACTCATGAACACCAATAGGCTTTTTCTCCTGAAAGCGATGGGAAAAATCGTCCCTTTCCAGCATTCGTGCAACCGTATATTTGGAACACAATTGAATTACCTCAACAAACGATAGTTTCCCCAACCAATGGCTGTTAAATTCTACCATAGTCTTTTCAGGGTGCAATATTTTAAATACCTGCTCCTTGTAAGTTTCTGCATTTATTTTTACTTGCTCCGGTGTTAACTGCTTCCGCATAGTAGATCGCCCACTGGGGTCTCCAATCATACCGGTAAAGTCACCAATAAGAAAATAAACATCATGTCCCAGTTCCTGAAAATGCCTCAATTTTCGTAACCCTACAGTGTGTCCCAAGTGAATATCAGGTGCACTGGGGTCAAAACCTTGCTTGATGCGTAGGGGAATTTTAGTTTTTTTTGATTGTATTAATTTCTTTTCTAATTCCTCTTCGGAAATAATTTCATTGGTTCCTCTTTTAATTAACTTCATCTCCTCGGATAAATTCATATTATTTCCTCTCATTCTCTTATGATATACAAACATACATAATGATTCATTTCAAACTGCTTTTTCTCTTCAGAGTTTAATGAACTCACTCACTTATAATGAATCTTTATACACCCAAATGCCTCGTCTTAATAAAATTAGCAATAAAGGGTAACCGATTAGATAGCAAGCTATTAATTCGCCAATACCAATATACACAAGTGTTAGATAATATGGTAGTTCAAATAAAAGATGTAAATAAAGACTTACACCTATGGCATTTACCAACACTGGCGGAAGTGGAGCAAGTACCGGTTTTTTCATACGAGAGGTCAAGATAGCTGCTAACAGGGTGCACAAGCTCCCGCCTAACACATCAGCCAAACCAAGTCCCCCCCATAGGTTTGATAAAACACATCCCAAAAACAAGCCTCCTATTGCTGCTGGATCGATAAATGGCAATACGGTTAACGCCTCGGCAATTCGGACCTGAAGGGGGCCATAACTAATTGGTGCAAAAATAATATTTATGGTAACATATATTGCAGCAATAAACGCAATACGGACCATATAATTTGGTCTTAACAATTATCATTCCTTTTTTAACAAAAAACTTTAATAATTATAGCATAATTAGGATTAGTTAAAAAGATTGACATATTGTATTACAATGAAAATAAGAAAATATTTTAAATTAGAGAAATTCTTGTGAATATTTCTCTTTCTACCTGGATATTATGATTGAATATGGGATTGTTTAAATGAGTAAAAAAAGTCAAAAGAAAAGAAACCGATCTCAAACCTTAATTACTAAAGCACTGATTATTTCTTCATTTTTACTAATCCTATCTTTTATACTATCTTTCGCTTTTCTTGTTTCTTTTTCCAGCCAAAAAATGGTTGACCTGGTACAAACAAGTAACTTTATCAATCCTATTACCAGCAAGGTTTTTGATATTAATGGAAAATTAATTACGGAATTTTTTCAAGAAAACCGTACACCTATCGCTCTATCCCAAATTCCCACTCATCTCACCAGTGCTTTTATTGCTATCGAAGACAGTAATTTCTATCAACATCATGGGATTAGCATTCGTGGTATTTTAAGGGCTTTATGGGAAAACATTAAAGAGAGAAGAATTACTCAAGGAGGAAGTACAATTACCCAGCAACTTGCTGTCAATACTTTCTTAACTCGGGAAGAAACATTGTCTCGAAAAATAAAAGATGCCTTGTTGGCTTTACAAATTGAAAGAACATTTACTAAAAATGAAATTCTTGAGATGTACCTCAATCTCATTTACTTTGGTCATGGTGCTCATGGCATTGTAGAAGCAGCTCAACTTTATTTTGATAAATCTGTAACAGATTTATCTCTTGCTGAGAGTGCTTTGATTGCAGGCATACCACGAAGGCCTTACTATTACTCTCCCTTCATTAACTTAGAAGCTGCTTTAAAAAGAAAAAATGTGATTCTCAAAAGAATGTTTGACCTGGGTTACATTAACGAAAATGAATACTCTCAAGCGAGAGAAGCTCAAATAGTATTGAACCAGAATCGAGATACCCAGGAAATTGCACCGCATTTTTCAAGCTATATCCGAACAAAATTACTAGATCAATATGGTGTTAATATGGTATTCAAGGGTGGACTGAAAATTTATACCACACTCGATTTGGATCTTCAAAAAAAAGCCAAAGATGCATTTTTAAAAAGTGGTCGCGAAGGAGCTCTGATTGCTATTGAACCCCAAACTGGTTATATCAAGGCAATGGTTGGTGGTAAAAATTATGAAGAAAGCGAATTTAATCGAGCCACTCAGGCCTACCGGCAACCCGGTTCCGCATTCAAAACTTTTGTGTATCTGACGGCACTTCAAAAAAGAATATCACCAAGCCTGGTTATGGAAGATGCTCCAATTGTTTATGAAAATGGTTGGTCACCAGAAAATTACGAAAAAGAATTTAGAGGACCAGTCACACTAAGAGAAGCTTTTGAGGATTCCATAAATGTTATAGGAGTAAAATTATTAGAGAGAGTCGGTGTTAGAGATGTAATACAAAATGCACACAAAGCTGGTATAACAAGTACACTCAGAGCAGACCTCTCTCTAGCCTTGGGTACCTCTGAAATAACACCGTTAGAAATGGCTTCTGCTTATGCCACCATAGCCAATATGGGAACGTATATTGAACCGATTTCCATACTTAAGATTGAAGATTTTAACGGAAAAATATTAGAACAGAACCATATTACCGGTAAACAGGTTTTTTCTGAGGATGTTTGTTATACACTAACCAAGTTGATGGAAGGTGTTATTGAAAGAGGAACAGGGTGGAATGCAAAGATTGGCCGGCCAGCAGCAGGAAAAACAGGCACAACCGACGAATGCATCGATGCTTGGTTTGTCGGGTTTACCCCCGAATTAGTATG
>CAYSAA010000152.1:0-2572 GCA_964428905.1 uncultured Atribacterota bacterium | reverse complement strand
TATCTTTGCTGTAACAATACTTGGATTAGCAGTAGGTGTGTCGATGATAGTTAATGGTGTTGTTTTATTTGCACTAGGATCTATCTATGAAGATGTAAGAGATATTAAAGATAAATTGAAGCAGTAAACCATCTTAAAGTTTTCTTTAGTTGCAATTTAAAAAGATAGTGGGGAATAAAGATAATAAAAATTAGTTTCACAATGCAATAAATATACAGGGCTTAGGTTTTTATCACCATTTGCTTTTTTAATGGAAATGATTCACTGAAAATAAGGAGGTACGGCTATTGAATAAAGAAGCTTTAAGCTGAGAAAGGCAAATCATCGGTAACGATGGGGCGAAAAGTCACGGATCTCTATTCCGCCTTCCTTTAGAGGAGATCGCTTGACTGCCTGCTTTCTGTACCTGTCTATGTCACATTGTTATAACTAAAAAATAATTACTTAAAATAAAATAGAATAAGGAGTTTTAAAAATGTTTAAAAAATACATTGGTTTTCTTTTTATATTGTTTTTGGGGTTTATTCTTATTATGGGTGGATGTACTCTACTTCCACCGCCGCCTCCCAGTACTTATACTATCACCGCAACAGCCGAAGGAAATGGACAAATTGATCCAGAGGCAGAGATTACAATAACTGAAGGAGGGAATCAAACCTTTACCATTAATGCAGATGAGGGATACCAGATTGATGATGTCCAGGTGGATGATGAATCAGTAGGAGCAGTCGAGGAATACACCTTCCAAAATGTCCAGCAAGACCACACAATCCATGCTATCTTTGATGAAATGACCTCCCCTGGATCATCCGTTTCTGGTGGAGGTACGGGAACCCCTCCAACACCTCAACCAAAACCCGAATGGCTTGGAGACCCACAGTGTATTCCCGATGTTATTTACACGTCAGAATCAACAAATGTGCGATTCCATGTTTTAGTGAATAAAAAGTCAGATGATTTAGCGAGTGAATCTCCAGTACAATTATTTAAGAAAGAAGGTAATACAAGCTGGGTTCTATTAGATGAAATGTTTGATGATGGTGATCTGGATAATCACGGAGATGAAATCAAAGGAGATAGAGTTTATTCAAATATCATAGAATTCTACGAAGAAAGTGCTTTAGAAATCCCTTTAAAAATTGTAGTAACCACATCTGATAACCAGCAATATTCTGTTGAATTCAGTTTAAGTGCAGTTGAAGATATGACTGAAAAGATTATTAAGGATACTGAGGAATTATCTGATCTTGCAGAACAAAAGGTGATTGAGATTATGCAATCTCCTCCCTCCGATCTAGCTAGCGTAATACAAATATTAAGTGATTATTTGGATGAAGTATCTTATGTAGAAAGCTGTGAAATAATTGGTGACAATATCTGGATTACCTTTGACACCGGTGTATTGATGGAGATTCGATTGATTAATTTAGATGAAGAAGAACCACTGGAAGGAGCAAATATTGCAGAAATAGAAAAAAATTTAAAACTATCAAACAATATAAATAGAGAAGAAGAGTATATCCCAATACCACTAGAAAATCAAACTACTGGAGGAGATGGATTTACTAATAGCTTATCAAAAGGTCCTAGTTATCATCTAGAAAGCAAAGATGTATCAGAATTTGAATATATAGGCAATCAGGAAGTACTTGTATATGACCCTTTTTATACATTCTGGACGAAATGGGATTATGATGTTGGAAGTACATATCAACAATTATTAGACAATTCTGGTATTGATTTTAATATTGAAATATGCAGAGACGAACAGGCAGATATTGAAATGCTTAAGACCATGACAGATTACGGTCTAGTAATAATACATACTCATGGAAGTGGTTGGACTTTTGTAACGGGTTTGAAAGCAACTGAAATTAACAAAAATATATATATTAATGAAATGAACAAATCTCCTCGCGAAGTCTACATTAGTAAAGATCTCGGTGTATCATGGAAATTGTGGGGCCTAGTAGAAGTAAAGGAAGACAGATTAGGTGTAACTAGATATTGGTTTAATTCCAGCAATTTTCCATGGAAATTGCCCAATTCAATTGTTTTTAACAACTCATGTCATAATGGGAATGAAAAGTTTTACAATTCTTTTGACTCAATTGGGGCGGCTACCTATTATGGCCATAGTACCACTACAAAACGTTCAAATGCCATAGAGTGTACAACTGAAGTATTAGAAGGTCTGCTTGATGGAAAAACAACTGGAGAGGCATATGTTCAAAAATCAGGCTGGGAAATATTTGGTAAGGACAATGTTAAAATACCAGTATTTATATCCTTTTCCAATGGTGGTTTTGAATATGACTTCTTGAATTGGAAAAAAGAGGGCGATGGAAGAACTATTCCTGCTCTTGCTTTCTTAGAGCCCACTGAAGGATCAAAGATGGCTATTATTTCCACCGGCTTAGGATATACTGATAAATATGGCTCCATATTCCAGACATTCACTGTAGGAGATAACGATACAACATTGCAGTTTGATTGGAATTACCTCTCTGAGGAATTCTTGGAGTTTATTGGTACAATATATCAGGATCCATTTGAAGTAAGTCTTACCAAA
>CAYSAA010000151.1:0-4510 GCA_964428905.1 uncultured Atribacterota bacterium | reverse complement strand
ACTCGATACCTTGGTGACATGGCAGCCTCCTTATTTTGGTTGCTGCCATTATATCATATAAATGATAAAAACGAAATATTAAATGTTACATGATACTAGCCTACATAGCTAAATTCATCGGAATCAAAATAGGTTAGCTAAGGAGGCAGACATCGAGATCCTCATGAAAACAAGAGAGCCATTAAATCAACGCTACAATTTTTACTTTTTAGAGAGTAAATTAAAAAAATTCCTTTCCCGACATGAACAAGTATTGAGAATTCTTCAACTCAGCAAGAGGATCATAGAATTTGTTATATGGCGTTTTAAGCTCTTTTTTAGGAGAAAACGGAATCCTTTAGATTTTGATCAAATATTCTGGGTTAATCCCAATAATATTGTTTACTGCACTTTAAAAGAATTTGATCCCTTTAAGTATGATGGTTTGGTTCTCGATGGGGAATGGGATCGAATGGAGAAAACATTTAGTGAATTAGATGTATTTATCGCGTTTAGGAACCATTTTCTTGATGGAATTGCCTGGCCAGATACCCAATTCTATAAAAATACTGTATCGGTAATAAATAGAAACGTGTTTCTTTGGGGATGTGAAAGTGAACAAGATTTTTTTGAGCGGTGTTGCAAATTGGATGATCTTTTCAAAATGATAAAAAATAATGGTTATCAAACCCAGAAAGAACTTCAAAAAGGCTTTTTGGGGATAAATATAATCGATGAAATTTCTGTTAACCTTGGGAGAGACGGTGATTTATTATTTAATAACAGTGCCCATAGGCTTGCAATTGCAAAATTATTGAAATTGAATAAAGTCCCGATAAGAATCACTGTTTGCCATAAAAAGTGCAATGATTTTAGTAAAGTTGGAAAGATTGAATGAAAATAGCTTTTTTGATGCATAGCTATTATGAATTTAATAGAGGCGGGGCAGAATATCAAGCCTTTATAATTGCAAAAGAGTTGCTAAAATTTGGTTTTGATATACATTTTATTTTTTTACAAGAAGGACATAAAAAAAGTAATGAAAATGACATCAAACTTCACCCAATAAAAAAAATCCGATCTAATATTTTTTCCGATCTTAAACTGATTTATTTTTATAAAATATATTATAGACTAAGCCAAATAAAACCAAATGTTATCTATCATAGAAATCTATCGTCATTTCTTTATGTGGCAAATTGTTATGCTAAGCTCAATGAGATTAAAACAATATTACATATTTCACATGATAAAGACGTTGAAAAGTTTAGATGGAGTTCTAGCGTAAAACAATTTTTCAGATGCGTGGATGATTATTACAAATTCAGAGCCTTAAGGAAAGTTGATGCTATTATTTGCCAAACTTCAAAACAAAAAAGTATTCTGTTGAAAAATTATGACCGAGCTTCGGTTGTTATCCCTAATTTTTATGAACCCTGTCATCTTGAAAAAAATCTAAAAAAAGACAATATTGTTGTTTGGATTGCAAATATTAAACCATGGAAAAATCCTTTAGATTATGTCAAGCTTGCTAAAGCTTTAGATGGTAAGGAATATAAATTTGTTATGATTGGCAGGAGGCCATCCCAAAGATCTCTTTATCGAAAGATTTGGGCTTCCTTATCTCAGCCGAATGTAGAATATTTAGGTGAGCTCGATAATTCAGCAGTGAATAAAATTCTTTTAAGGTCTAAAGTTTTATGCTGCACGAGTTATGCAGAAGGCTTTCCAAATACCTTTCTTCAGGCCTGGGTTAGAAAGGTTCCTGTGGTCAGTCTGTATTTTGATCCAGATAACATATTGGTGAACGAGCAAATTGGTTTTCACTCTAATAGCTTCGAGCAAATGGTTGAGGACACTAAGAGACTTATGGAAGATGAAGAACTCAGAAATAACATGGGGGAAAGAGCACAAAAGTATGCTTTCAAAAATCACTCTCTTGCCAACATAGAGAATATTGTGAAAATAATCGATAGGCGATGATTACTATTCATGTTTCCAAGCAATAAAATCTAAATAAGGGCAGTAATGCGAAAAGTCCCAGGGGTAAGTTTAAATGTCGATATAGACGGTATTCTGGAGCAGGAGGAAATCGGTTTTATTTGTCACAGCTTCGAAAATCTTGTAAAACGTACTAAATTCTTAATTGAAAATAATAACCGGCGAGATGAAATGGGCATAGCTGCGCAAGAGTATGCCTTTGAAAACTTTTCAATAGAGGCCAATATGCCAAAAGTTCTTTCAGCATTTAGGGAATAGCAATTTCTTATGGAAATAATTCACTTGGTGTATCTGATTGATGGTTTAATTTATGGACTGTTGCTTTTTCTTCGTCCAAGAATTGCAACGGGTATTGTAATCTTTTTATGTATTTTTCAGTTTGGCTGGTTCACAAGGTATTTTGGTAGCACCGATTACCTGGGACGCATCATATATTTTTTTGCATTGCTTTTAGCCGCTCGAATTTTAGTGGATTTTATAACACAGCAAATTGAGGTGCAAAGGCATGAAAAAATATCGCATTCAATACTCCTTTTTATTTTTGGGTTTACAACCCTAATTGCAGTGTCGAATATCTACAACCAAGAAAGCTTTATTTTAGGTTTCTATGAATTACGCTATTATTTTATTATGGTAACATTATTTTTCGCCATTTATTACTACTCCGTACTTCCAGTTTCGTTAGAATCATTTATTATATTTTTTATTTGTATAGGCATTCTGCAAATACCATTTGCAATCATTCAGTTTGCCTTAGCTGGAGGGGGTACCTACAGGACGCTTGATTCGGTTACCGGAACATTTTCAAGTTACTATTCGTTAGTTTTTATAACACTATTGGATATAGGGTTGCTCCTAAATTATAAAATGGAATCAAATCAAAATCTTTTTAGGTTTAACAGCTACTATCTGGTGTTTCTTCTTATCATACCCCTTTTGCTTTCAAAGTCTCGAACTGGCACTGGTTTGGTGCTTTTTATGATCGCGCTTGCCTACATGTGGGCGTCTATTAGAAAAAAAACAAACATAAGTCTGATAAAAGGGACTGTTTTAATGATCCTGTTCACTTTTCTGGTAGGAAGTTTATTCTATAATTTTTTCTGGAAACCAAGATACGATATTAAAACCCAATTTAGCCTCGGTTATATTTATTCCTATTTTATGCGAGAATCTCGTATCCTTAAGCCAGGGGTAGTTGACTCAATGGGGCGGGCAAGATCTGTCCAAGAGGCGAGCAAATTGATTTCAAGGAACTTTTTAACAATGTTGCTCGGACGGGGCAGCGGTAGCGTATCGGATGCGAGTTTATTGGGTATGCATGGTCGCTATTATTCTGATTTTGGTCCACTTGTCGGTATTGGCAGAACACAAGTTTCAAAAGTCATAGCAGAAAACGGGCTTATTGGTCTTTTTTTGTTTTCATACTTGTTTTTTTCTATCTGGAAGAGCACAAAGCTTGTAGAGCGAGAAAAAGGAAAATTTGGAACCAGTTTTATAATCATTTTAATAACTATTTTAATATTATCACTTTATGGGCCGATACTCCAATCGCCCATCTCAGCTTTAGGGTTGTCTTACTTTTTTGCGCTTGTGCAGACTGAATTAAATAAACAACAGGAAATTTCACCCTGAAAATGAAAAAACTTATCATCATCACCCAGAATCAATTTGGTTATCATACTGATCTTTACTACTACTGTAAATATCTGAAGGATATTTTTGGCATCGTTTACATTTGTTGGGACTATGGGTTGCCGAAGATTGAGATGGATGGTGTACGACTAGTGTATGTTAGCCGGAGGGGCAATATCTTGGTTAGAACAATGCGCTTCTTGCGACAGACCCTTTTGCAGATAAAAGACAGGCAGGCGATTGTATTTACCAAGTATTTTAAAGGGGTTTCCCTGGCGTTGAGGCTGCTGCGGCCTAATCATCTTTTTGTGCTGGATATTCGTACCGGTTCAGTTCACAAAAATTCGTTGGTACGTCGGCTCCATGATACTCGGCTGAAATTTGAAACCCGGTTTTTCAAACATGTTACCGTGATCTCTAAAAGCCTGGCCGAAAAACTGGGTATTGCCCATAAGGTCCACATTTTGCCACTGGGCGCGGACGTGATATCTTCCACGAATAAATCTTTTGAAAGCCTTCATCTGCTTTATGTGGGTACGCTTTTCAATCGAAATCTGGATGTCACCATTAATGGATTCAAAAAGTTTTATGATGAGTTTAAAGACCAAATCCCCATCTCGTATACCATCATCGGCGGCGGGCTAAACAACGAGGAACAGGCATTAAAGGATCTGGTATCTCAAAACGGGCTTTTCGACGTGGTGAAGATCACCGGGCGCATCCCTCACACCAAGCTTGGGTCTTTTTTTGATCAATGCAATATCGGCGTTTCCTATGTACCAATGGTTGATTATTACGACTGTCAGCCTGTGACCAAAACATTTGAATACCTGCTCTCCGGCATGCCGGTGATTGCCACCAACACATCTGAAAACAAAATAGTGATAACGCTGGAAAA
>CAYSAA010000150.1:0-5709 GCA_964428905.1 uncultured Atribacterota bacterium | reverse complement strand
GGATATTGCCAATCTGGAAATAAGAGAAAAGATTGATCAGGTAAAAAGTGTACTTCCTGACGGTGCCAGTGAGCCTACTGTATTTAAATTCGATCCTTCCATGATGCCTGTTATGGTTTTGGGAATGAGCTCAGGACAGTATGAACTTCACGAGCTTCAAAAATTTGCCCTGGATATAGTTAAACCTCGATTAGAAAGACTGGAAGGAATAGCCCGAGCTACCGTGAGTGGCGGATTAGAAAGAGAAATATTGGTTTCAGTGGATAATGAAAAACTCAGAGCAAACCAACTAACTCTTGACCAAGTTGTTATGTCTTTGAGAAGTGAGAACATAAATTTACCGGCAGGAACGCTTAGAGAAGGGAATGTTGATTTTTTAATCAGAACACTGGGTCGTTTTAAAAATATAGAAGATATTCAGAACGTGGTAATGTCAAATATTATGGGAAATCAAATTTATCTGAAAGAAATTGCCCGAGTAACAGATACTTTTAAAGAACAGAATGCTATAGCATATATCAATGGTATGCCCAGCATTTCATTCAACTTACAAAAAGAATCCGGAACTAACACAGTAATCGTAGCAAACCGGGTTAACAGTGCATTAAGAGAAATTAATGATGTGCTTCCCGGAGATGTTAGAATGGCAGTTGCTTTTGATTCCTCAGAATTTATCAAGAAGACTATCTCCGAGGTAACAAATATGTTGCTTATCGGCGCTATCCTGGCTATGGTAGTATTGTATATGTTTTTGCAAAACATTAAAAGCACATTAATAATAGGATTAACGATCCCTATTTCTATTATTGCTACTTTTACTTTGCTTTATTTTGCTGATTTAACTTTAAATATGATGACTTTAGGTGGACTGGCATTGGGAATAGGGATGCTGGTAGATAATGCTATTGTTGTTTTGGAAAATATATTTCGTCACCGTGAGCTAGGCGAAGAAGCTTCATTAGCAGCTGACCAAGGTGCCAATGAAGTAAGAGATGCAATTACTGCTTCTACTCTAACAACCATTGCTGTTTTTCTTCCTGTGGTTTATGTTTCCGGAATGGCCGGAGAATTATTTAAGACCATGGGTCTAACAATCACTTTTTCTTTGCTCATGTCACTATTTGCAGCACTAACATTAATACCTATGCTTTCTTCCAGACAAAGACAGAAATACGCTAAAACATTTCCTGCTACAATAGAAGACAATAAAACATATTCTTCTTCGGGAAAAATCAGGAAAGGTCGTTTCTTTACTATTGTTATCAATGAATACAGTTATCTGATAGATTGGGCATTAAGACACCGTGGATTTGTAGTTATTATCGCTATTGTAATTTTAGTGTCATCATTTTTCCTGTTACCAATATTGGGGACCGAATTCATGCCATCCATGGATCAGGGTAATTTTAATGTTAATATTTCCTTGCCGGTTGGTACTAATTTTGAGGTAACCAGGGAGGTAGTAACAGAAATTGAATCAGTCGTAAATGAAGTTCTGGAAGTTAAAAATGTTTTTACTTCCATTGGTGGTAATAGTATGGGGATGGTAATGGGAATGTCTGCCAGCAATAGTGGTACGATCATGGTAAATCTGGTTGATTTAAGTGATAGGGAAAGAGAAAGCAAGGATATCATTGCTGATTTACGGGATAAAATCGGGGAATATCCTGATACCAAAATACGTTTTAGCGAGCAAGGTCCATCATTTTCGTCAAGTTCTCCCCTTACTATTAATATTACCGGTGATTCTATGGAAGAACTGGATTATCTAGCCAATACCATTATCGGAATGTTAACAGAAATTGAAGGAGCTCATGATTTACAGAGCAGTGTGGAAGATGTACGTCCGGAAATGCATATTGATATTGACCGGGAGAAAAGCAATTTATATGGTTTGAGTGCCGGTCAGGTGGCCTCCATTGTACAAGATGCTCTTTTAGGGAAGGTAGCCAGTTATTATCAGGAAGAGGGAGACCACTTTGATATTACCGTAAAATTGGGGAAGAATGACCGTGATGAGCTGCAGGAATTAGAAAATTTGGTTATAAGCTCAAGTTATGGTCTACAAATACCCCTAAAAGAGATTGCCGAAGTAAGGGTTGGCACAGGCCCTCAGAGCATAAATCGTGAGAATCAACAAAGACAGGTTACGGTAACCGGTAATGTAAGTGGGCGTTTTCTTGGTAACGTAATTCAGGATGCTCAGGAAAAATTGAGTTCATTAGTTTTGCCTGATAGCTATCATTACACCTTTGCCGGTGAAAACCAGGAGATGATTGAATCATTTCAAAATCTTTTCTTTGCTTTAATATTGTCAATATTATTGGTGTACATGATTATCGCTGCCCAGTTTGAATCGCTTTTATTTCCATTTGCAGTTATTTTTTCTATTCCTTTTGCTTTGATTGGTGTTATTATAGCTCTAATGTTAGCAGGAACAAGTCTTAATGTGCTTTCCTTTATCGGATTGATTATGCTGGCTGGTATTGTCGTAAATAATGCCATTGTGTTAATTGACTATATAAATCAGTTACGCAAGAAAGGCTTAGACCGTAATGAGGCTGTTATACAGGGAGGGAAAACACGCCTGAGACCAATTTTGATGACTACTCTTACTACTATATTGGCTATGGTTCCGATGGCTTTGGGAGCAGGAGAGGGTGCCGAAATGAGAGCCCCTATGGCTATTACCATTATAGGTGGATTGACTTCATCTACTTTTTTAACCCTGATTATTATACCGATTTTTTATACTTACCTTGATGATTTGGCAAAAAAATTGCATGTTCAATTTTAGCAAAATACTACCATATATGAATATCTCTCCTGCTCAATACAATTTTTTTATAGTTGAGCTTGCATAGATTGGCTTTAGCCATTAAGATATAATATAAAGGTTTATTTTAATTAAGAGCATTTTACCTATAAACCTGTAAAATTAAATAATTTTGTTATTCATAAAAATATCATAAATAATAAAATGGGAATCAATATCCAGGAGGAAAAATAAGTTGAATAGAATAAAAATGAAAAGGAATTTATTTTTATTTTTAACAGTACTGGCGTTGTTTTTTTTAGGTATTAATATTGGCTTAGCCCGTAATAATGGTACGATCACGGGCATTGTGGTACGGGGCAATGAGAGTATTGATACAAAACTGATTGTATCTCAAATATCCGCCAATATCGGGGAACTTTTTTCCAAAGATAAAGTTCAGGCTGACATGAAAGCCATTTTTGATTTGGGTTATTTTCAGGATGTACAGGTTAAATTAGAACCCTTCCGGGATGGTTACAAAGTTGTTTTTGAGGTTGTGGAAAATGCCATGATTGAAGATATTATAGTGGAAGGGAGTACCATGTTAAGTCGAGAGGCAATTAAAGATGTTATGGTACTCAAGTCAGGGCAGATATTTTCCCAAAAGATATTAAAAAATGACCTGGATAGGATGTCCCAATTGTATAAAGACAGGGGACTGATCCTGGCTCAGATGGAACAGGTTGATTTTAATCAAAAGACTGGTATTTTATCCATTAAACTTGCTGAAGGGAGAGTAGAGGAAATCAAAATTATTGGCAATGAAAAAACGGTTGAAAAAGTAATTAGCAGGGAAATAGAGATAGAGCCAGGACAACTTTTTGATTTTGATCAGGTGAAAGAAGCCTTGCAGAAGATTTATAACCTGGGGTTTTTTGAGGATGTTAGCATGAAATTGGAGCCCGGTAGTGAGGAAGACCTGATAGTGCTGGTCATTGAAGTCATCGAAAAAAGTACAGGTGTTCTGGGTGGCGGAGGTGGATATAGTTCAGGAGAAGGTTTATTTGCCTATGCCAGTATTAAGGAAACTAATTTTTTTGGTAGAGGGCAGAGTATTGAGGCCAAATTGGAAGTTGGTACCAGAACAACTTATTCCTTATCCTTCTTTGAACCCTGGCTGGGGGATACCCCGACATTTTTTGGAATAGAGGCTTATGATATCTTTGCCAAGAAGAATGAGGAAATCGGTGGTATAGATTCCGAATATGAAATAGAACGCCTAGGAGGAAAGTTATCTTTTGGACGGAAATTTAAAGATAATGTTACAGTAGGGTTAGATTTGAAAACAGAGGAAGCAACCTATGATTTAATTTCCGGTCAATTACCGGATAATATTCAGGAAGGTTGGACCAACAGTTTCAGACCGTTTCTGGTCTATGATACCCGTGATGACAGATTTAATCCCACAGAAGGTTGGTACGGAACTGTATCTATTCTAAATGCTGGAGGAATATTAGGAGGAGATTATAATTATCGAAAATATGACCTGGATTTGAGGACATACCTATCTACTGATATTTTTGATGAAGACGAGGGGGATGATACAAGGATAACCAATACCTTTAATGAGGGGGTTTTGGCGATGAGAGCAGTAGGAGGGTATGGTGACCGTGATTTGCCTTCCTTTGCCAAATATGAGATCGGTGGATTAGGAACCATCAGAGGATATGATTATAAAGAATTTTCCGGTGATTCTACTTTGATTTTTAATATCGAATATCGATTCCCACTGGCTGATAATTTGCAGGGTGTTGTTTTTGCGGATATGGGAAATGCCTGGGATTTCGGGGAATCAATGGCTATTTCCGACCTGAAGTTTGGTACAGGTGTCGGGATTAGATTTGACACTGCTATTGGCCCGATCAGTATTGATTATGGTATCGGAGAGGACCAAGATGGTCAAACCTATTTCAGCATCGGACACAGTTTCTAGCTTCTACTTCTAATAATATAATTAATAAGTTGAAAATAAAAATTGATATATAACTTGCTCTAAGAACTTGTAGCAAGCGCTGTAAATTGCCAAAAAAAACAACGATTAACTATAAATAATTGTAGATATAAATTCTAAGGAGGAAATGTATGAATGTTAACTTGAGCAGAAAAACAAAAACTTTTTGTAAAATGGTAACTATTTTGGCTGCTATTGTTTTTTTAAGTTTCCTATTTGCTAATATTGCCATTGCCCAAAGAATTGGACAGGTTAATTTAACTAAGATAACTGCCAGTCATTCCAATACCGAAAAAATTGAAAAATTAAGGCAGGAATTAAGGACTGAATTACAAAATAGACAGGAAAAACTTAATCAGGAAGGCAAGGGACTTGAGGAAACAGAATTAATGAAATTGGAAGAGAAATTTAATGCTGAATGGGAGCCGATAAAACAAAAAATGTTAACCCAATTACAAGCTTTGCAGGCGGAAAGAGATTCTGACATTGTACAGGCTGTAAAAGCTGTAGGTGAAAAAGGCAATTATGAAGTTATTATTAATAGTGAAGTCCCTGTCTTTACGGGAAATAATATGATTGAATATCCTATTATTCTCTATGGTGGAGATAATATTACCCAGGATGTGATTGCCGAGTTAGAAAATATTACAGCTCCTTAATAATCATTATTTAATTTAGGATCGTAGCAGCTCAGGTATATTATCTTTGAGCTCCGAAAATATATTGGGGAAAATTATTTGGATAAAATCTGGACTGACCAGCTGGTTAAGGTATACCGCAAACGAAAAGTGGTGGATGAGGTTAACTTGGAAATTAATCGAGGAGAGGTAGTCGGTTTGCTTGGTTCCAATGGTGCCGGTAAGACGACTACTTTTTATATGATTGTAGGACTAATACGACCGGACAAGGGTCATGTTTTTTTTAAAGATAAAGAGATTAC
>CAYSAA010000149.1:0-9091 GCA_964428905.1 uncultured Atribacterota bacterium | reverse complement strand
GGTATACAAAAGGAGGAATGTGAAATAAAGTCACAATCTACATTTCGGGTGAATCGTGAAATCAAAGCTAAAAAAATACGTCTAATCAATTTTGATGGTGAGCAGCTTGGCTTGGTCGATCGGGAAGCAGGATTAGAAGAAGCAAAAAAGAATAATCTTGATCTGGTAGAGGTTTCCCCTGAAGCGGATCCACCTGTCTGTCGTATTATGGATTATGGGAAATACCGCTATATGATGGAAAAACGGACTAAACAAGGTAAAAAGAAACAGAAAACGACCAGTCTAAAAGAAATAAAGATAAGACCAAATATTGGTGAGCATGATTATGAATTTAAAACAAAACAAATTCAAAAATTTCTTAATGATGGAAATCGTGTCAAGGTAACAATTATGTTCAGGGGCAGGGAGATGAAATTTATTGATGCAGGTCGAGAACTTTTAGATCGAGTGATATCAGAAACAAGCGCATTCTCTAAGGTTGAGAAAAAGCCGAAATTAGAAGGAAGAAATATGACTTTAATTCTTATTTCTAATAAAAATACCTGAAAATAGATGAAATTAACTTTTAACGGAGGATAAGCAGATATGCCGAAAATGAAAACGCATCGTGGTGCAGCAAAGCGCTTTAAGGTAACGGGAACTGGAAAACTCAAGCGTTCTAAAGCTTACAAAAGTCATTTATTGACCAAAAAATCACCAAAGAGAAAAAGACAATTGGCCAAATTGACAATCATTGATAAAAGTGACAGTAAGCGTATTAAGCGTTTATTACCCTATCAATAAAATAGGGTAGGGCTTGATATTAGAGTATAATAAGTATATTAGGTTATAAAATACAAAAATTAATATAGAAATTGGATGAGGAGAAAGAGTTATGCCTAGAGTAAGTAGTAGTGTTGCCTCGAGAAATAGAAGAAAAAAAATATTGAAATCTGCCAAAGGTTATTGGGGCGGAAAGAGTAAATTACTTAGAACTGCCAAAGATGCAGTGAGAAAATCCTTATCTTATGCTTATCGTGATCGAAAAGCGAGAAAAAGAGACTTTCGAAGACTTTGGATTACCCGCATCGGGATTGCAGCTAGACAAGAAGGTCTTTCCTATAGCCAGCTGATGAGGGGTCTAAAAAATGCCAATATTAAAATCAATCGAAAAATATTGGCTGAAATGGCTATTCATCATTCTAAGGGGTTTGCTCAACTTTCCCAACTGGCAATAACAGAAAATAAATCATAATTTTTATACCTTAATTAAAATGTGGGTTTCATAAAATAATTAATAAAGTAAAACAATTAGAAGATAGTAGATAAAATCATCTCCATCATTAGCTATATTATTATATAGTTACTGAATTGGTAAGCAGAAATGATTTTATCAAATTTCACTTCACGATAGCCGGCTGAAAATAGTTAAGTAGGCTTGGACGTTTTCTTCCCGTTATAGAAGAAAAGAGTTTGGACTTAGATATAGGGTAAGTCAAAAAGGGTGGTAACGCGGAGAAGTTTACAATTTTCGTCCCTTTAAAGGGAAATTTGTAAACTTCTTTTTTTTATAAAAGGAGGTGTTTTTCTTGGAAGAAAGAATAGAATATTTAAGGGAAGAATTTAGCAGACAGATTGCTTCAATTAAGACCAGAGAAGATTTGGAAAGAATAAAAAATGAGTACATAGGCCGTAGGGGTTATATTGTCCAGATGTTAAAAAATATTACTTCATTACCCAGGGAAGATAAGCCTAAAATAGGCAAGTTACTGAATCAAACAAAACAGCAGATACAGCAGATTATAGAGGAAAAGGAGAAGGAACTGGCGAGCCAAATATTTGTAACAAAGGAAATTTTTGATATAACTATTCCGGGGAAACGTTTTGAAATGGGGGTTGTTCACCCCATTGAATTAATACTTCGTCAAACCGAAAATATATTTCTCGGTATGGGGTTTCAGGTTGTTGATGGACCTGAAATAGAACTGGATTATTACAATTTTGAGGGTTTGAATATTCCCAGAGATCACCCGGCTAGAGATGACCAAGATTCTTTTTACATTACACCGGAAATTCTGCTAAGAACCCAGACTTCCCCCATGCAGGTTAGAACTATGGAAAGCCAGTCTCCACCTGTCCGAATTATCTCAACCGGTAAATGTTATCGCAGGGATTCAATTGACAGTACGCACACACCCATGTTCCATCAGATAGAAGGACTGGCGGTTGATGAAAACGTTTCTCTCAGTGACCTGAAAGGAGTAATTACTGAATTTTGTCACCAGGTTTTTGGTAAAGATAGAAAAGTTAGATTTAGACCAGGTTATTTCCCTTTCGTGGAGCCCGGTGCAGAAGTTGATGTATCATGTGGTTTGTGTAAAGGTAAGGGATGCAGATCCTGCGGATATACCGGCTGGTTGGAAATTATGGGGGCAGGAATGGTACATCCTCATGTTTTGGAGATGGCGGGTTATGATTCCGAAAGATTGACAGGTTTTGCTTTTGGAATGGGTGCAGAAAGAATTGCCATGCTTAAGTATGGAATTACAGATATTCGGTTGTTTTTCGAAAATGATTTACGCTTTTTAAGTCAGTTTAAATAGATTGAACATTGATGAGGGGAGTAAAACGACATGCAGGTTTCATATAATTTGTTAAAAGAGTATGTTGATATTGAATTATCTCCAGATGAACTAGCAGATCGACTTTCAATGAATGGTATTGTTGCCGAACATAGCAAAGCGCTATTTGAGGATATAAAAGGGGTTGTAGTGGGAGAAATAAAAGAGATTCGTACTCATAATCAAAACAATAGTCTGTCTGTTTGCCGAGTAGATATAAAAAATGAAGAACTGGAAGTAGTTTGTGGTGCGAAGAATATGAAAGTTGGCAATTATATACCTTTTGCCTTAGAAGGTGCTACATTACCCGGAATGGGAAAAATTGAGAGAAAGAATATACAAGGTATTTTATCCAAAGGTATGATTTGTTCGGCCTCTGAACTGGGCTTGGAAAAAAGCAAATCACCAGGTGTTTTGATTTTAGATAAAAGATTGCCTATAGGGAAAGAATTAAATACCTTAGATGGTATCAGCAATGATGTTATTTTCGATTTTGAAATATTCTCAAATCGTCCGGATTTACTGAGTATCATTGGCATTGCCCGGGAAATTAGTGCTTTTAGTGGTAAGTCATTACATATTCCAGAGATAAAGATTACAGAAACAGATGAAAAGATTAGTGATAAGATTTCAGTTCTGGTAAAAGATCAAGATTTATGTCCCCGATATGCTGGTAGAATAGTGCAAGGCTTGCAGATAAATGAATCACCTTTCTGGTTGAGATGGAAGCTATTTCTATTAGGGATAAGGCCTATTAACAATGTGGTAGATGTCACGAATTATGTTATGATGGAAACGGGTCAGCCTCTTCATGCCTTTGATTTGAACTTTATTCATGGCTGTCAAATCATTATTCGTAGGGCTTGTCCGGGTGAAAAATTTAACACCTTAGATGGTGTTGAACGTAAGTTAACCGAAGAAAATTTAGTTATTGCTGATCAAGACAGGGCAATTGCGCTGGCGGGAATAATGGGTGGCGAAAATTCTGAGATTAAAGACCAAACAGAAGATGTTTTTTTAGAGTCAGCATATTTTGACCCGGTGAATAACAGAAGAACCAGTCGTTATTTTTCTTTGAGGACCGATGCTTCCAATCGTTTTGAAAAGGGTATTGATCCGGATGGACAGATTTACGCATTGAATCGATCTGCTTATCTAATCAATCAGCTAACGCCTGCGAAAATTCTTACCGGTGTGATTGATCAGTGCAGTGAAAAACTGGGTAGAAAAAAATACATTCAATTGCACTTTGATAAAGTAGAAAAAATTATTGGTACAGCACTAGAAACGTCTAAACTTAAATCTGGTGAAAAAATGATTGAAATTTTAAAAAGCTTAGAATTTAAGATTGTTGAGCGGGACAATCATTCTATAAAACTTATTCCGCCCAGTTTTAGAGGAGATGTCCAAAGAGATGTGGACATCATTGAAGAAATTGCCAAGATATTTGGCTATGATAAAATTCCCTCTACGTTATTTAAATCAACTGTTATTCAAAAAGGTAAAAGTGCAAGGCAAGAGATAGTGGATAAAATAAGAAATATCTTTGTAGCTTGTGGAATGCATCAGATGATTGGTTATAGCATGATTACCCCGGCTTATTTTGACTGGATGAATTTGCCAGATTCTCATACCTGGCGTAAAACAGTAAAATTATCGAACCCCTTAATACAGGACCAAACTATTATGCGTACTACTTTAATCCCGGGATTGCTTAAAACTATTCAATGGAATGTCAATCGTAAAGTGGAAAAAATTAAAATATTCGAAATTGGTAAGGTCTTTTTCCCACAATCAAATAAACAGGAGAAACAGCTTCCACTGGAGAAATTAAAGATAGCCGGAGCAGTAACCAAGACTGGAAGAGGAAACATATGGGAAAAAACAGAAAATTGGGAAATTTTTTACCTGAAAGGAATTTTAGAATCACTTTTTGATAATCTGGGGATAGAAAATGTTGATTATATACAAGGCTCTTTCCCTTCATTTGACATTGAAGAAAATGGTCTAATTAAAGTTAGCAAACAAGAAATAGGAATATTCGGGAAAATCCATCAAAATATAATGGATTTTCTGGGGATACCAAGTGATGTTTTTCTTTTTGAACTTGATTTTTCCGAGCTATATCTCCTCATAGATCAATATATAACCTATAAGCCATTGCCTAAATATCCTTCTATAAAAAGAGATATAGCAATTGTCGTTATAGAGCAAGTGACTGTTGAACAAATTAACAAAGCAATCCTGGAAACCAATAACATTATTAAAAAAGTAGAATTGTTTGATATATTTAGAGGAAAACAGATTAAAAGTGGATATAAGAGTGTAGCTTTCTCCATTCTTTTTCAGGCACAAGATCGCACACTGACTGATGAAGAAGTCGACAAAATAATGGAAAGTGTTAAAATTAAATTAAAAGATTGTTTCCATGCGGAACTGAGACAATAGGCCTTGCCTGTTTTGAAAAGTATAATGATTGTTAGGGGGATAATGAAAAATTATTAACTGGGTTGATCTAATCATTCTTATTGTTATTTTGTTCAATGTTTTATTGGGGTTTAAAAGGGGAATTATTGCAGAAATATTGACATTAGTTGGGTTAATTTCTGCTATTTTTATTTCTATCTTCTGGTATGCCAATTTGAGTATGTTTTTAATAAAACAATTTAAGTGGAATCAGACCTTATCGAATGTACTTAGTTTTATTTTGATTTTTATTGTGGTTATTATTTTCTTTCGTTTACTGGAAGAGGTTTTAACTCACATTACTGCATTGTTACTGTTAAGCTGGATCAACAATATTGGTGGCGCCTTATTTGGTTTTATCAGGGGAATCATTATAGTTGGCTTATTGCTGTTCTTAATTAACTTTATTCCCTTGCCGTTGGAGATTGAATACCAAATCAGGCAGTCAATTTTAGCTAAGTTTTTTTTCAACGGATTGATCATTGTTTATAATACATTGAAAGAATGGTTACCTGCACATTTTCAGTTTGAAACTGATTTTTTAAAGGAAAGATTGTATCAGAATATTAATGTATAAGATACATAGAATTGATAATAATGGATAAACACCTCTATATCGTATTGGATTATCTTAAAATAAAAGGAATATTAGAAAGAGAGATATTTACAAGCTCGGGTAAACAATGGCTGAAAAAGCTATGCCCTTCTTCAGGGTTTTCTCTTGTACAGGAATGGCAAAAAGAAACCACTGAAATGAAAAATATTTTAAAACAGGAAGGGTATTTGCCATTAATGTCTTTGGATGATATTGAAGCAGAGATGAAACAATCCAAGATACACGGTACTATTTTAACTCCTAAAAATCTTTTAACCATAGCCAAAGTATTGGAATGCTTGTACCTGGTCAGGGAGTTTTTTTATAGAGTATCAGATGAAGAATATCCACTGATTAAAAGAAAAGTTTCTCAGTTGAAAGTCTTTAGACTATTGGAAAAAGAGATTAAGAGATGTATTAATGAAGAAGCTGAAATTGTCGATGAAGCTAGTCCTAATTTAAAAAAAATAAGGCAACAGATTCGTAATACTGAAAAGAAGATTCGCGACCGATTAGAAAATATGATCAGAGATCCTCATAATCGTTCTTTTATCCAAGATGGTATTATTACCATTCGACAGGGTAGGTATGTTTTGCCTATTAAGCAGCAGGAAAAAGGCAAATTCCCTGGCATTGTCCAGGATAAGTCAGAAAGCGGAGTAACCGTTTTTATTGAACCCCTTCCTATAGTAGAACTTAATAATGGATTAAGAGAACTTCACCAGGAAGAGAAAAAAGAGGAATATAGAATACTACAAACACTGACTGCTTTAGTTGGTCAAAATAGTATGGATATCTTACATTCATATCAAGAATTGGGTTATCTAGATTTTATTAATGCCAAAGCACAAATAAGTCTTCAGATGAGAGCAGTTGAACCAAAAATTAATCCCAACGGACAAATCCATATTTTTAAAGGCAGGCATCCTCTTTTAAAGAACAAGGTTACCCCTATTGATATTGAATTAGGTGAAAATTTTGACGTCTTGGTGATTACCGGACCCAACACCGGTGGAAAAACTGTTACCTTGAAAACCGTAGGCTTGTTACAACTAATGACTCAATCTGGGTTGCATATTCCTGCAGGTCAGGATAGTGAAGTGGCAATCTTTAAAAAAATATTTGCCGATATTGGTGATGAGCAAAGCATAGAACAGAATTTGAGTACCTTTTCTTCTCATATGCAGCATATAATTAAAATAGTAAATTCAGCTGACGAAAATACACTAGTTTTATTGGATGAATTAGGAGCTGGAACGGATCCTTCAGAAGGATCTGCTTTAAGTATGGCTATTCTTGATTCATTAAGGCAACAAGGGGCTAAGGTTTTAAGTACTACTCATCATGATAGTATTAAGGCTTATGCCTATCTTACTGAAAGGGTAATGAATGCCAGGGTAGAATTTGATGAGATAACGCTTCAACCAACCTATGAAATTTCTATTGGTCTTCCGGGAAAAAGCTGTGCTTTTTCTGTTGCGCAAAGACTTGGCTTGTCAGAAATAATAATCAAGGAAGCAAGGCAATATTTAAAGAAGGAAAAATTGGATTTAGAAAACTTGATCAAGGAAATAGAAAAAGACAGAACTAGAATAGCAAGAAATTTTGAGCACTCTGAAAGGGAAAAACAAGAGGTCATGGAATTAAGAAAAGAGCTGGAATTGAAGATAGGTAATTTTGAAAAGGAAAAACAGAAAGTTAAGTTGGAAGCCTATATGGAAGCCAAAGAAATACTTACCTCTACACAGAAAAAAGCCAGGGAAATTATTCATTCGATTAAAAGAAAAAAATCCGAACAGGCGGTATATAATGAAGAACAGAATATTTTGGAAAGTTTCAGTGACAAAATAAAGAAAAATATAGAGAAATTTAAATTACCCCAGGAAGATGTAGGTCATATCGATGAGGGTGATTATGTTCTAGTCAAAAGTCTTGATAGAAAAGGAGTAGTTATTAGCAAAAACATAAAAAAGCAGCAATACAAAATACAAGTAGAACATCTTAAATTAACGATTCCCTTTGTTGATATTCAAAAAATCGGTAAAGATGAGTTGCCAAAAGAAGCAAAAAATGATGAAACAGTCTATACATCATCAAATTATTTAGCACATAGTGATAGGCTAGAGAAAAAGGCTAAATTTAAACATGAAATAAATATCCGTCAGATGAACACAGAAGATGCACAGATCAGGTTGGAAAAATACCTTGATGATGCTTTTTTATTAAATATTTCCCCGGTATATATTATCCATGGCAGAGGAAAGGGAATATTAAGGGAAAAAGTTGCTTGTTTGTTAGAACAGCTTGTCTATGTTAAGTCTTACCGTTATGGTAAAGCAAATGAAGGAGGTGACGGGGTAACTGTGGTTTATTTTTAAGAGCTAAGCTGATATTAGTTTGTTTGTTTTTCTCTCTGCTCCAGTCTCGTTCTCAATTCTTCAACCAGTGATTCTAATGTTTCTTCCTTTTTTTCTTCCGCTTGGGAAATATCTTTTTGTTTGCTTTCCTTTTGTAATGTTTCTAACTCATTCAGTAATGGAAATTTCTTTTCACCCTGAATTACCGGAAGGTCTTCCCGGTGAGGCTGTGTTTCAATGGTTTCCATTGCCGGTACTTCTAATGTCCCCTGACAAATTTGTTGTGGTTCTGTTCCTGAAAGAAAAGTAATTTTTACAGTCTTATCACAGTGATTACCAGGCAAAAGGCCGGTTTTGGCACAAACTATAATTTCTTTAACGTTATCCGATTTGGTAAAATCTTTTACAGGTTGGTCCTGGAGAGCACTTATCATGAAATCATGCCATATGGGGGCCGCTACTACACCCCCCGTCATTTTACTCCCCAGTGTTTTGCGATCATCATTTCCCACATAGACGGAGCATACTAATTCGGGGGTAAACCCGACAAACCAAGCATCGATGCATTCGTCGGTTGTGCCTGTTTTTCCTGCTGCTGGCCGGCCAATCTTTGCATTCCAACCTGTTCCTCTTTCAATAACACCTTCCATCAACATGGTTAGCGTATAACAAACATCCTCAGAAAAAACCTGTTTACCGGTAATATGATTCTGTTCTAATATTTTTCCGTTATAATCTTCAATCTTAAGTATGGAAATCGGTTCAATATACGTTCCCATATTGGCTATGGTGGCATAAGCAGAAGCCATTTCTAATGGTGTTATTTCAGAGGTACCCAAGGCTAAAGAGAGGTCTGCTCTGAGTGTACTTGTTATACCGGCTTTGTGTGCATTTTGTATCACATCTCTAACACCGACTCTCTCTAATAATTTTACTCCTATCACATTTATGGAATCCTCAAAGGCTTCTCTTAGCGTGACTGGTCCTCTAAATTCTTTTTCGTAATTTTCTGGTGACCAACCATTTTCATAAACAATTGGAGCATCTTCCATAACCAGGCTTGGTGATATTCT
>CAYSAA010000148.1:0-17036 GCA_964428905.1 uncultured Atribacterota bacterium | reverse complement strand
TTAGAAAGAAATTAGAGGTAAAATATTTTAGGAGTAACAAATGATAAAAAAAATGGGTTTTTTAGTGTTTATTTTGATTCTTGTTTTTTCTGGTGCCTCTCTGGCAATACAACAAGAAATGCGATTAGATTCAGGGATTAGTCAAGTCTATCTTTATCCCCAGTCTGCCACGGTGGTAAGAGAAGGAAAAATAGAATTAGATGCAGGAAGTTATCACATTATTTTTGATGATATTTTAGATAAATTTGATGAAAAAACCATCAGCGTAAAATTGGAACATACAAGTGATGACGTGGCCAGGATTAAGGGAGTCAGTATTGAAACGGTTTTTTTGGAAAAAGAGCCTACTAAAAAAATCAGGCAACTACAGGATGAAATAAATCTACTGGAAAAAGAGATAAGAAATATATCCAGCGAAAAGAGTAGCTTGTTTGATAAGAAAGAATTTTTAAATTCAATTATTTATTTTTTTAGAGAACAAAAAATGACTGGTAGTGCTACTATGCAAATTCCTTCCAGCGAGCATTTGGAAAGTATCTATGTCTTTTTGGATGAAAAGCTCAAGAAAAACTATAGTCAATTATTGAATTATGATTTTCAAATAGAGATCAATCAGGAAAAGATTAATCTCTTACAAAAACAACTCCAGCAGATAATTGCTGAGCAGAGAGAAACAAAAAAAGTCATCGCTGTAGATATAGAAGTCTACCAGCGAAGCTATATTAATATTTTTTTATCCTATCAGCTAAATGAAGCAATCAGCTGGCAGCCTGTTTATGATGTCAGGGCAAACATAAATGAAAATAATATTGAATTAATAACCTATGCACTGATTAGCCAGTCCACCGGGCTGGATTGGGAAGATGTCCATGTGTCACTGTCTACTGCTAGGCCTACAGTTTCAGGCCAGTTGCCTCCCATTGAGTCCTGGGTCATAAGACCTTATCAACCAGATCAGAGAATGAGCAAAACAATGGAGATGGCAATACCTTATCAGGAAGAATCGGACATGGTTGCGACAAGCATCATTGGGGAGGGGCAACAAGATTTTCTGGTGCCCATTGAACATAGGGGGACCAGTGTAACGTTTCATATTCCCCACAAAGTTTCCATTCCTTCGGGAAGCGGTCAGGAGAAGATCTTGATTTCCGAAGAAAAAATGGCGGGTGAGTTTGATTACAAGGCATATCCCAGGGTTAGTCCGTTTATGTACTTTAATGTCCATGCCGAAAATAATTTAGACATTCCTTCGCTGCCCGGTCAGGTAAATATCTTTTTAGATGGTGGTTTTACAGGGAATACCTCGCTAGGTTATATTCCACCGGGGGAAGATTTCGATATTTCATTAGGTATTGCCGAAAACATCAAAGTAAAAAGGGAACTCCTTAAGAAATTCAGGGATGAAACATTAATTTCCACTATACCGTCATCGAAAATTGTCACAAAATATGAATATAAAATTACGATAGAGAATTTCCAGGATGCAGAATCATTATGTCATATCTTTGAAAATATTCCTGTTCCTGAAGATGATCGTATTCAAATCAATATTGATAAAGTCACGAAAGAGCCCAAGGTAAAGGACTGGAATGACAAAGAAGGTGTTTGGATGTGGGAGTTTTTGTTAGAGACTCAGGAAAAAACGGAAATTGATATCATTTATTCGGTCGTGCATCCCAGAGATATGCAAATTATAGATTTACCATAGGGTTAGAATTTTTTTGAAATTTAGATAGCAATCATTTTTTATTTATTCTTTGATAATGGCTGCTAATTTTTCTTTTGCCATGTTAAATCGTCTTTTAAATTGTTTTTCCGACTGTTGCAACTGCTGTTTTAGTTGTTTATTTTGTTCCAAGGCCTCTTCTACACTTAATTCCTTTATCAATATATGATTATCCTGCTGGGCTGTTTGTATTCTCTTTTGGGGATCCGTTTCCAGCTCTTCTTTTACATTATGAATTAGTTGTTCTTTATTTTTTTGAAATTCTTCCTGTACCTTTTTTAACTGTTGGAGATAAAGTTCAATATCTGATGATTGATTGGTGTTTTTCAAATTTTCAATGGCCATGATACCATTTTTTCTTTTTTCAAAGTCATAAGTATTACTTTGAAAAGTTAAGGATTGGAGAAAATTTTGTTGTGACTTTGCTAAATATTTATGCGAAATTCCTTTTAAATGGTGCCATAGTTCATCTGCCCCAATTTTATCTTTATAATACCTGGCCAGAATACTATCGATTTTTTCTTGTTGCTTAATTTCAGCCATTTCTTGAGAACTTAATTTATCAATTTTCTTTGATTTTTCCATCGCTATTTCTAAAGCTGATTTAATATGCGACACGTTCTTACCTCCTTCTAAACAGGTCAAAAAAACGATCCTGATATAAATCAAATAAACCCCATCGATCTAATTCTTTTTTTAGATCTTTAGGTTCCATATCACCATTTTTTACCATATCAAACATGGATTCAATCTCTTTCTTGGCTACAACAGGAATACCCTGCGTATCCCTGGATATGACTTGCTGTCCAAATTGGTTATAAGAAATCAATCCTCTCTTTCTAAGTTCAGGAAACTGAGATTGATGGGCACTTCTGGTCATCATATCAAGAATGAATTTAGAAAGGGAGATATCCCACAAGTCAACTACTCCCTTAATAATGGCAGCTAAATGATCATTCCTTTTATCAATATCCCTGGATATTTTATTGGCAACAGATTCCAAGCTACCGGAGACGAAATTCATTGAATCCACTTCTCTTTTGAAGTGGAAACGATACAGAATACTAGCAAGGTCAGGCATCTCCTTGGCTAATGAAGAGAAAGCACTTCTAGCTTCATCACTAAACCCTTCGATTCTTAATATATAGTCCGGTGTCAATAACTGTGGTGGAAACCAGCTAACTTTTCCTTCTCTAACCACTGTCTCGGTAACATTTTTGCTAAATTCCTGATAGACTGGTTCAGTTAGTACATAATAATGAATTTCTGATGAACCAAATGAAGAAAGAAGCTGTTTTGGCCATTTTAATATTTTTGAATTTTCAAAGGCATATTGTATTCTCTTATCCATATCAGTTAACTCCTTTTGATAAGCAAGAATATCAAGTAAATCTTTCCCATTTACCACATTTTAACTAATTATCTTAAAATGTCAAATATTTGTAAATGAAATGATAGTGCCTATAATAGAGATATAAAATAATCGTAATTTTATCGATGATAAACCTATTTTACATTATTGGTAAAAACGAAAAATTAGATTGCTTTGCAGGGAGGGATTGGTTATTAGAAAAATCATTATTGGTGTTATGGGCGGTTCACAATTTGTCAGCCCTGATGACGAGAAATACTCCTATCAAATTGGGGCAATGATTGCCCAGGAGGGTTGGGTCTTGTTGAATGGTGGGAGACCTTCTGGTGTCATGGAAGCATCGGCTAGAGGTGCCAAAGAAAATGGAGGAATTACCATTGGTATTCTTCCTGCTGATGACATTCATGGGGCATCTCAATATATTGATATACCCATTGCTACGGGTATGGGGATAGCCAGAAATGTTATTAATGTATTAAGCAGCGATATTATGATAGCACTGCCGGGTAGAGCGGGAACTATTTCAGAAATTGCACTTGCTTTAAACCATGGTAAAGAAGTAATTTTATTTAGATTTGAGGTCGGTTCCTGGATTAAGTTTTACCAAGATGAAGGAAAAGTCTTTTTAATTCATGAGGTAAAAAGGCTAAGAAGTTTTTTAAGAGAAAAATTGAAGAACGATTATCATTCCTAAAAACAAAAAAGAGGAGTTAAATGTCAAAAATATTAGTACGTGTTGATGGTTCCTGTATTCCAAATCCTGGAAAAATGGCAATTGGTGTTGTTATTTACAGAGATGGTGAATTGCTGAAGAAAGTTAATGAAATGATTGGGAATGGAACTAATAATATTGCTGAATACCGGGCAGTTATCAAGGGGTTGGAAGAAATTAAAACAATGCCTGCCAAGGTTATTGAATTTTATTGTGACAGCCAACTGGTTGTCAAACAATTGAATAAGCAATTTCAGGTCAAGAATAAAAAAATGATTCCCCTATATCAAAGAATACAGGAATTGTTAGATGAAATTAAACCCCCGGTATTTTTTATCTGGAATCGGAGAGAAGAAAATCAATTAGCAGATCACCTGGCCCGGAAATTATTAATACAGGAAGAGCAAAACAAAAGAGCAATGGCTTCCAGAGACTTAAGTGTTTCCCGGGCAGGGAACTCTTTTTTGGTGAAAAGCCAGAAAAGTAACAAAACATATCATGTAAATCTGGAAATCCCTGAATGTGATTGTTATGACTTTCAAAATAATTGCCGGAAATGGAATTTGGAGTGCAAACACATTTTAGCTGCCCGTAACTATTTACATGACAGCGAAAAACAGACAAATAAAAAAGGTTATAAAAAAATTAAAGTGTTAATATTAAGTAAAATGGTAAGTCAGAAACAATGGCAAGAAATGTTGGAAAAATGTAATGCTGAAATAGGCTTACCTATTGATTTCCTGTTTCCGGCTAGGGGAAAGGATCAAATACACCATCAAATTTCTACTGCCGATGTTATTGTAGGTGGAGAATTGACTGAATCTGATCTTCAAATAGCCAAAAATCTTACACTCTTTCAAATACCATTTTCCGGAGTGGATAAGCAAAATTTAGAGGTTTTTGAGAAATTTCCCAATGTTATGGTGTGCAATGCCCATGGTAACAGTCATGCCGTTTCTGAACATGCCATATGTCTTTTGTTAGCCTTAGCTAAAAACTTAGTCAATAACGACCGGGATTTAAGAAAAGGGAAATGGCATGGATTTATCACTAAAGAACCAACCATACAGCTCTATGGAAGAAGCTTAGGAATTGTTGGCCTGGGGGCAATTGGATTGGAAATTGCCCAGAAAGCATCATCTTTCGGTATGAATATTTATGCTATTAAAAGATCATTTCAAAATAAAGAACAATTGGAAAAGAAATATGGGTTAACATATTTAGGTATGCCTGACCAATTAGAATATGTTATTAATCATTCTGATTTTGTTATTATCGCTACACCATTGACTTCTAAAACTGAAAACATGATTGATGAACCTATTTTAAAGCAAATGAAAGGAAAATATCTTATCAATATTGGCAGAGGAAAGGTAATTAATGAAAAAGCCTTATATCATAGCCTGAAGAATGGTGATTTAGCCGCAGCAGCCATTGATACCTGGTATCAGTATCCTGATAAGAATCATAAAGAGAGATTGCCCAGTCAATTTGCTTATCATAAATTGCCAAATGTCATTTTAAGCCCTCACAATGGTGGATATAGCGATAAAGCTATTGCAGAAAATATTTGGACTGTTTATAGAAATATTACCAGAGTATTTTATGGAAAAGAACCGGAAAACAGGATTAATCTTTCTGAAGGTTATTAGAAAATCATTTTTATATTCCTTTTTAAAAAGGGCTTAGCTGCTGTAAGAAGTCTGGTGGGTCTTTTGAGGTCTATCTGTCCTGGGGTAGAAAGAAAAATTCTCAAAAGACCCTTCTAAAATCTTGTCATACAGGATTTGCACTCTGAAAAGAATAGGGTATCCCTTGAAACCTTTTATTATTCATCTACAGTTAGTTGGTTAATATATTTAATATATTCATTATCAGGTGATAGTAAAATAGTGGTATTTTCATTAAAACTATTCTGATAGGATTCCAGGGTTCTTAAGAATTGATAAAATTGGGGATCCTGGTTAAAGCTTTCAGCATAGATTCTAATAGATTCCGCTTCTCCTTCACCTTGCAACTGCTGAGCTTCTTTGTAAGCTTCAGCCAGTATAACGGTCTTTTCTCTCTCAGTTTCAGCTATAATCTTTGCGGCCTCTTCTCTCCCTTCTGCTCGGTATTGTTTGGCAATCCTATTTCGTTCTGCCTCCATTCTGGCAAAAATATTTTTTTCATTTTCAGAAGGAAGATCAGCACGTTTAATCCTGACATCAATGATATTGATCCCGTAATCCATCGATTTTTCATTGCTGCGCTGAGTGACTGTTTCCATAATTTCGGTTCTTTTCTGAGAAACAATTTCACTCATCTCAAATTTTCCCAAATCCACCCTTAGTTCAGAATAGATAACGTCATCCAGTCGAGCCTGTGCTCCGTTAAGATCTCTTACTGTTTGTAGAAAAAGTAGGGGATCTTTTATAATCCATCTGGCATAATTATCAAGAATAAGTGTTTTTTTATCACGGGTTATAATCTCGGTTGGTTGTGCGTCATAAATGAGCAGTCTTCCCTCGAATAAAACTACATTTTGAATAAAGGGAATTTTCATATATATGCCTGCTTCCTGAATTGCCTTAATTGGTTTACCGAATTGTAGTACAATCGCCTGTTTGGTCTCATCAACAATAAAAAGTGAAAAATTGGCAACCAAGATGATTAGAATTAAAATGATTAGAAATAAACTTTTTTTCATTACTGGACACCTTCCTTACCCGGGGCTATTGGTATAGATTGTTCACTGAGGGGTAAAAATTTCAGCAAACTATTATCGTCCCCATTTTCCATGATATATTTTTTCATCTTGGGTAAAATTGATTCCATAGTTTCAATATACAATCGGTATTTCGTTACTTCTTTCCCTTTCTTATATTCAGCTAGAATCTGATTAAATTTTGCCACATCACCTTCAGCCTTTCGGATTCTCTCGATTTTATAACCTTCTGCTTTTTTAGTAATCTCTACAGCTTCTCCCCTTGCATCGGGGATGACATCATTGTAGTAACCTTCTGCTTCATTAATGAATTTACTTTTATCTTCTTTTGCACTGGCCACATCTTTAAAAGCGGAGGATACCTCTTCTGGTGGGTTGACATCTTGAAGTTGAACCGCGATAACTACTATTCCTGATTGGTAAGAATCCAGTAATTCCTGAATCAGTATCTTGCTTTCTTCTTGAATTTCATATTTTCCTTCTGTCAGTGCATCGTCAATTTTACGGCTTCCGATAACCTGTCTCAGTGCTGCTTCAGCGGCATTTTTGACTGTTTGTTCTGGTTCGATAATATTGAAGAGATAATCGGCAGCATTTTTTATCCTGTACTGCACAATTGATTCAGCGCTAACAATATTTTCATCTCCCGTTAACATGAGCGCCTCTTCGGGAACATCTACATATCCATTTCGAACGGTACGGAAGCCAATCTCAATACGCTTTACCTCTGTCACCGAGGGAGTAACAGCTGATTCAAATGGATAAGGTAGATGATAATGTAAACCAGGGCTGTCCAGTCTGATAAATTTTCCAAAGCGCCTGATTACGCCCTGTTCATTTGGTTGTACAATATATATCCCGGTAGCCAAATACAAAACAAGTATCAGCAATACAAATAATTTAATAGCTCCTTTACTAAATTTTATTTTTGGTATTTTTTCTGCAATATTGATAATCTTTTCAGAAGGTTCATTCTGTAAATCTGGCATGGTCTTCTCCTTTCTTTCATTTAGCATTGCATCATTAGATGGTTTTGCTGTAATAATAACAATTAAGATGATAAGAATATAACATTAATTACTGGTTTTCTCAAGAATTAGAGTAAAATTTTTTCTTATAAATTAGAAAACAATGATTGCAATCATCATATAACAAATATATAATTAAGCAATGTTAAATTTGATTTTAGGTAGTGTAATATTGAAAGGAGAACAATATGCCCTTAGTAACGAGTAAAGAAATATTAATTGATGCCCAGAAAAATCATTATGCTGTTGGCGCTTTTAATGCCAATAATATGGAGATTGTACAGGCAATTATTGAAACGGCAGAAGAAGAGAGTGCACCGGTTATTGTGCAGGCTTCTCAAGGAGCCATAAAATATGCCGGACTGGAAATGGTGGTAAGTATGGTTAAAACAATGGCCGAGAGAACATCCATACCCGTGGTGTTACACTTAGATCATGGAACTGATTATTATCAGAATATTCAGTGTTTACGGGCGGGATTTACCTCACTAATGTTCGATGGTTCTAAGCTTTCTTTTGAAGAAAATGTAAAGATGACTAAAAAGGTAGTAGAAATGGCTCATGCCTGTAATATTCCCGTTGAGGCAGAAATTGGGCAGATTGGGAAAATGGATTCCAGTGATGAGCCTGGAGTAGCACGGGAGAGGATAAAGGAATTTATGGCGGATCCCGAAGAAGCAGAAAAATTTGTAAAATTGACCGGTATTGATTCACTTGCAGCTGCGGTAGGAACCATTCACGGATGTAGGGAACCCATTGCTAAATTAGATATACCACGCATAGAAAAAATTAGGGATTTAAGCGGTGTGCCACTGGTATTGCATGGTGCCTCCGGTGCCAATGATGAGGAAATAAAAAAAGGCATTGCCGCTGGTATCAGTAAAATCAATATTGATACCCGAATTAGAATGGCTTTCACAGCAGCAGTAAGGGAGTATCTTGCTCAAAATCCTGAAGAAATTGACCCTCGAAAAATGTTAGATCCTGCTAAGAAAGCTGCCAAAGAGGTTATTAGGGGCAGAATTAGAGTGTTGGGGTCTAATAACCAGGCTTGATTCTTTGTGGTCAAATATGAATAAAAATTATTTATGGAGGTGAGTGATGTCAAAAAGAATAGGAATCTTAACTGGTGGTGGAGATTGTTGTGGTCTAAATCCAGCCATTCGTGGGGCTGTTTATCGTGCCTTTGATTATCATTACGAAGTATTTGGAATTAGAGATGGATGGAGAGGATTAATTGACGGAAATCTATTTAAGATTGATTTACAGGATGTTGAAGAATTAATCGATAAGGCGGGTACATTCCTGGGTACTTCACGAACAAATCCTTTCAAGGTAGAAGGAGGAGTTAAGGGAGTTTTAAACACAATTAATAATTACGGCCTTGATGCTATCTTAGCCATGGGAGGAGAAGATACCCTGGGTGTAGCCAATAAATTATTCCATGAGAAGGAAATAAAAGTTGTAGGTGCTCCCAAGACTATGGATAATGATTTATCTTCTACGGATTTTACTTTTGGTTTTGACAGTTCTGTTACCCGTGCAGTTGAAGCAATGAAAAGCTTGGAAGATACCGGGAAATCACATCATCGCGTAATGATACTGGAAGTCATGGGGCGGCATGCTGGTTGGGTTGCACTTTACACTGGATTGGCGTCCGGGGCAGACTGGATACTTGTTCCAGAAGAAGAACCGGATATTGACGGAATGTGCAAACAATTACAGAGGGTGTACTCCCGAAAAAAATATGCATTGGTTGTGGTTTCCGAAGGAGTTGAATTGCCAGGAGTTAATGCAGAGCAAGAAAATTTGGATCAATTTGGTCATATGATTCTAAAAAAGAGGGAAATCGGGCAAACATTGGGGGATATTATCTGTAAAAGAACAGGCATAGAAACCAGGCATGCTGTTATAGGTCATATGCAAAGAGGTGGTAATCCCACTGTTTTTGATAGGATGTTAGGCTTACGTACAGGTGTCAAAGCAATGGAATTGATTGAAAAACAGGATTTTGGCAAGATGGTGGCTATGAAAGGGAATGACATTGTTGCCGTTCCCCTGGAGGAAGCCACAAGTGAAATTAAGACGGTCAACATGGAATGGCTTGATTTTGCAAAAATTTTCTTTAAGTAATTTGAAATAACCATTACCTTATAAAAAAACCAAAAATATAGATAGTAATGAATGGAAATATAACCGGCATTTGTGATAGTATATTAAGCAAGAAGAAATAGAATAATGGGAAGCCCGAAAAGGCTTTCCATTTTTTTAGAGAATTAACACAATTGACATTTTATAATATTAGAATTTTAAAGAAGTATCGATGATATAATGATGGTGACTAAAATTACTCTTAAAATAAGGAATATTTTCTAAAGGTAAAGTTAAAAACAGGAATAATATTATGTCTGAAAATCAAAAATTTGTTCATCTTCATGTCCATTCTGAATTCAGTCTTCTTGATGGAGCCTGCCGTATCAAAGACTTAATTGCAAAAGCCAAAAAATATAATATGCCTGCACTGGCATTGACTGATCATGGGGTTATGTATGGTGTGATTCAATTCTATAAAGAGGCGGTGGCTAACAAGATTAAACCTATTATTGGCTGTGAAGTTTATGTTGCACCTCAGAGCAGGAAAGACAAATCAAACGGAAAAAAGGAATCACCCAGCCATTTAATTTTATTAGTTAAAGACAAGAAGGGTTATCAGAATCTGATTCAGTTAGTAACCAAGTCTTTTTTAGAGGGGTTTTACTATAAACCTCGCATTGATAAGGAGATTTTAAAAGAATATAGCGAGGGATTAATCGGACTATCTGCCTGTATGAAAGGCGAAATACCGCGTATGATTTTACAAAACAATTACCAAGAAGCGAAGAAATTGGCAATAGCCTATCAGGAAATATTTGGTGAGGGTAATTTTTATCTGGAAATACAGAACAATACCATGCCGGAACAGATTAAAGTAAACCAGGAATTGATAAAGTTAGGACATGCATTGAAGATACCTTTAGTAGCAACCAATGATATTCATTATATAAACCGGGAGGACCAAGAAGCTCATGATATCTTGCTATGCATCCAGACAGCTACCAACCTCGATGATCCTAAAAGGATGAAATTTAGTACTGATGAATTTTATTTTAATACACCGGAAGAAATGCAGCAACACTTTGCTGATATTCCAGAAGCGCTGGAAAATACAGTAAAAATTGCTCAGAAATGCAATCTGGAAATTGATTTTAGAAAGGCTCATCTTCCTGATTTTAATTTACCTGAAAATTTGACTGACAATGATTATCTGCGCCAGTTATGTTATGAGGGTGCTAAAGGTAAATTTAAAAAAGTTGATGATCATATTAGCAAACGATTAGATTACGAATTAACTGTAATAAAAAAAATGGGCTTTGCCACCTATTTTCTGATTGTTTGGGATTTTGTCACTTATGCCAAAAAACATAAGATTATGGTCGGTCCGGGTAGAGGTTCTGCTGCCGGGAGCCTGGTAGCTTACTGCCTTAATATTACCAATATAAATCCCCTGGATTATAACCTGCTTTTTGAAAGGTTCCTGAATCCTGAAAGAATAAATATGCCTGACTTTGACATTGATTTCAGTTATGAAGGTAGAGGGGAAGTTATTGAGTATGTCAGCAGGAAATACGGACGGGATAAAGTTTCACAGATTATTACCTTTGGAACTATGGCTGCTCGTGCTGCAATTAGGGATGTAGGCAGGGCTTTGGGAATACCTTATGGACAGGTAGATAAAATTGCTAAGCTTATTCCTATGGATCCAAAAATGACGATCGAAAAGGCTTTGCATATTGAGCCAGAGTTAAAAAACAGAATGGAAAACGATCCAAACATCAAAAAAATGATTGAAATTTCTTCTAAATTGGAAGGGTTATCACGACATGCTTCTACACATGCAGCAGGTGTGGTGCTTTCTAAGGAATCTCTGACTAATTTTGTACCACTGCAGTTAACCTCCGATGGCGAAGTGTCAACACAATATGCTGCTGAAGAATTAGAATCATTAGGCTTGTTAAAAATGGATTTTTTGGGATTGAGAACGCTATCTGTAATAAACAATACGATAAAAATTATCCATAATACCAGAAAAAAAACAATTAATATTGATGATATTCCTTTGGATGATAAGAAGGTCTATCAATTACTCTCACGAGGGGAATGCTGTGGTCTTTTTCAACTGGAAAGCTCAGGAATGATTGATTTAGTTAAACGGATGGAACCTAAAAATATAGAAGATGTCACTGCTCTTCTGGCTCTATTCAGGCCTGGCCCCTTAGGAAGTGGTATGATTGATGATTTTATCAATCGAAAAAAAGGAAAAGTTAAAATTAAATTTCTCCATCCAAAATTAGAGCCTATATTACGAGATACCTATGGTGTTATTGTCTATCAGGAGCAGGTAATGCAAATTGCCAGTCAGTTGGCAGGTTTTTCTTTAGGTCAGGCTGATATCCTGAGAAAAGCAATGGGAAAGAAGAAAAAAGATGTAATGAAAAAACAGCATCAGCTTTTTATTGATGGTTCTGATAAAAATGGCATTGATAGAAAAACTGCTGAGGAAATATATGACCTTATTGCCTATTTTGCCGGCTATGGATTCAATAAATCACACAGTGTTTCTTATGCCTTTATATCTTATCAAACCGCTTATCTCAAGTCGCATTACCCTGTAGAATATATGGCTGCCCTTCTAACCAGTATAATGCAGAATACCGATAAAGTGGTAAAATATATTAAAGAATGCCAGAATATAAATCTTAAAATATTGCCTCCTGATATTAATGAAAGTTTAGTTGATTTTACGGTTGTGGACAAAAAGGCTATACGATTTGGTTTGGCTGCCGTAAAAAATGTAGGCAGGGCTGCTATTGAAAATATTATTCAAGAAAGAACCGAACATGGACATTTTAACTCTATTTTTGATTTTTGTAGTAGAGTTGATTTGAAAACAATGAATAAGCGGGTTATGGAAAGTCTGGTAAAATGTGGTGCCTTTGATTCAACCGGATCTAAAAGAGCTCAGTTGATGTCAGTGCTAGAAAAAGCGATAAATCTGGGACAGGAAAACCAAAGAGAAAAACAAAATGGACAGACCAATCTATTCACTTTAATGAATAAAGGGTCACAAAATCAGCAACAGGAAAATATACCCCTGCCGGAAGTTAATGAGTTTTCGGATCAGGAAATTTTAACCATGGAAAAAGAGACCCTTGGTTTTTATCTTTCCCATCATCCCTTAGATGATTACCATGCTAAATTGAGCCAGATTGTTACTACCGATTCTTCTCAGCTATACCGGATTACTGATAAAAGCCATCTGGTTTTAGGTGGGATTATTACTGGCATAAGAAGGAAAACAACCAAGAACGGGAACATGATGGCTTATTTTTTATTAGAGGATCTGGAAGGAACGATTGATATTATCGTTTTTCCCAAGACATTTGAAGATTTTAAGGAAGCAATCAGAGAAGAAAAGGTGGTTATTGTAGAGGGACGCCTTGATGCTATGGAGTCTAATGTAAAATTGCTGGCTGAATCAATTACGCCGATTAATGAATATCAAGAGCGGAAAAATAAAAATGGAACAGAAAAAATCAGTAACCATAATCATTGTCTGCATATTGAGGCAGATATAGCTCAACTGGATGCTCAAAAATTAAAAATATTGAAAAGAATATTTAAAAAACACCCAGGAAGAAATCGCATTATGATTCACTTTAAGACACCGCAGAAAGTCTATCATCAGCAGGTTAATAATGAAATCAGCATTGCCTATAATCAACAAATCATTCAGGAGATTAGGGATTTTTTGGATCATGGGAAGGTATGGTTTGAGAACAACGCTTGAGTTAATCTAAAAAAATGGTGCCGAAGGTCGGAGTCGAACCGACATGAGCTGTGAGGCTCGCTGGATTTTGAGTCCAGTGCGTCTACCAATTTCGCCACTTCGGCCTAGCTTAGTTAGCTTAAAACATTCCTAAAAATTATAGTTTAGTCTATTTACAATGTCAAGTTTTACGTGCCTGCCAAATAAGGTTTTTACCAGGGACAAATCAAAAATAGACCAACCAAAAAAGAATGATTATTATTTTAACCAAGGAAATAGAATGAAATAGGATAATTTATACTAAGAAGATATTATATAACTATAAAAAGAGGGATTTCAGGAAGAAAAACACCTTAACGATATTGTTCTGAAAATAAAGTAATGATGATGGAAAAAAAATTAAAAAAATTAAAAAAATTATATCTGATTGATGGACAAGGATTAATCTATCGAGCTTTTTTTGCTTTGCCAAAATTAACCACAACCCATGGACAACTTATTAATGCAGCTTATGGTTTTACTCTGGTGCTGATGAGGTTATTGCAGGAACAGAAACCAGATGGGCTCATTATAGCTTTTGACACACCCAAGCCTACTTTTCGTCACAAACAGTATGCCCAATACAAAGCACAGCGGGAAAAAATGCCCCAGGAATTGATTGATCAATTGCCAATTATCAAAGAGATTGTAGATAGATTCAATATCCCCTCCATTGCGATAGAAGGATATGAAGCCGATGACATTATTGGCTCTGTTGTCGATCAAGTAAAGAACAGCAATTATAAACCTGTTATTGTAACCGGTGACCGGGATTTATGGCAATTAATTGATGAAGACACAGAAATATTATTGATGCAAAAGGGGATTTCTCAAGTCAAACAGTATCAATTGGAATCAATAAAGGAATTCTTAGGGTTTTCCCCCAGTCTGATTCCAGACTATATTGGACTAAAAGGAGATTCATCAGATAATATACCCGGAGTTCCCGGTATCGGAGAGAAAACCGCTAAAAATTTGATTCAATCGTTTGGTACCCTGGAAAATATCATTAAAAATAGCGATAAAATTAAAAAGACATCTTTAAGGAATAAAATAGAAGAATACCAGGATCAAGCACGATTAAGCAAATCATTAGCCGAAATCAAAAGGGATATGAATCTAAGCTTGGAATTTCAGAAGCTTAGTTACAATGGTCCGGATTATTCACAGCTACGTGTACTTTTTCAGAAATATGAGTTTAACAAACTTTTAGATAAAATTCCAAAATCTGAAAACAATACGCATCACCTTAAAAAGAGTAAAATGATAGTATATGAGGTAAAAAATGAACAGGAATTAGAACAATTAGGGAAAAAAATTAAATCAGCAGGCATTTTTTCTTTCCTATTCAGAACCAGTAATGCTAAATTCTTACCTAAAATAATTGATAGAGTTACCTTTAATCTGAGAAAGGAAGTATATCTGGTTAGAGTCGAAACAATAGATAAATTGATAGGAGAAAATAAATACCTTACTATAGGAAAAATAAAGGAATTTCTTTTCTACCTTTTTCAAGATGAGAAAATTGAGAAAATAGGATATGATCTGAAGAGTGTTTGGACTTACGTGAGCCATGAGGGATTTATTCTTCAGCAACCCTATTTTGATGTTAAGATTGCTGCTTATCTACTAAACCCTTCTCAGCAAGAATACCCTTTAACAAATATAATTCAAGATTACCTGAAAGATGAGGATTTAGAATATTCCGGTCAAAGTCTGACCGCTAAAAATGTGTCGGAAAAAGAAATAGAAATATACAGCCAAGTTAGATCTTTGATCCCATTAAAAAATATTTTAGGTCAATATTTAAGAGAAAAGCATTTGTACAGCCTTTATGAAGATATTGAACTCCCCCTTGTTCGAGTTATTTATCAAATGGAAAAAACCGGAATTAAGCTGGATAATATTTTTCTTAAGAAGATGTCTCAGCAATTTGCAAAAAAGATAGATGATATTAGAAAAGAAATATACCAAACAGCAGGAGAAGAGTTTAATCTGAATTCTCCCAAACAATTAAGTAAAATTTTGTTTAACAAATTGAAACTGCCAGTTATTAAAAAGGTAAAAACCGGATATTCTACCAATGCCCAGGTTTTGCATAAATTATCGGAGAAGCATGAAGTGGTTGCAAAGATACTTCATTACCGGGAATTGGAAAAATTGAAAAATACCTATATTGATAAATTACCCAAATTAATCAATCCCCTATCTGGACGTATTCATACTTGTTTTAATCAAACCGGGACTTCAACCGGTCGTTTAAGCAGCAACAATCCGAATTTGCAAAATATACCGATAAGAACCGAGCTTGGTCGAACGATTAGAAATGCCTTTATTGCTGAAAAGGGGAATATTTTTTTATCTGCTGATTATTCCCAGGTTGAATTAAGGATTCTTGCACATTTATCACAGGACCAGAATTTATTGGATGCTTTTTTTCAAGGCAAAGATATTCATACTTTTACGGCAATTCAAATCTTTAACGTTGACCAGAATATCGTCAGCGACGAGATGAGAAGGATTGCCAAAACGATTAATTTTGGTATTATCTATGGGATGAGTAATTATGGTTTGGCCAATAATCTTGGCATTAGTAGAGAAGATGCACAGCAGTATATTGAAGCCTATTTTCAAAGATATCATCAGGTAAAAGAGTTTATAGAAGAACAAATCATTAATGCCAGAAAGAATAAATATGTAAAAACAATGATGAATCGTATCCGTTATTTAGAAGGAATTAACAGTCCAGATAAAAACATTCGGGAATTTTACGAGCGCACTGCTATTAATACGCCTATTCAAGGGACTGCAGCGGATTTGATTAAAATTGCCATGATAAGGATAACTCAAAAAATGGAAAGTCAAAACCTATCCAGTGGCTTAATTCTGCAAATCCACGATGAGTTGATTTTTGAAATACCGGAATTAGAATTAGAAAAACGAAAGTCAACTGTAAAAAAAATTATGGAAAGTAGTTTGCAGTTGAGTCTTCCACTGGTAGTCAATTTTAAGACTGGGTATCGTTGGGGAGAGATAGAGTGAGCCGCTTATTTACTATTTTATTACAAGAGGTTGATGACTTTGAAGATGCTGATTGTAGGTCTGACCGGTGGCATTGTTTCCGGAAAAACCACCGTTGCAAAAATTATGAAAGAATTAGGAGCTGAAATCATTGATGCCGATGAGATTGCCTATAAAGTTGTGCGCCCGCAGCAAGCGGCATGGAAAAGTATTGTGCAGCATTTTGGAGGGGAGATATTAAAAGATAATCAGGAGATTGATCGTAAAAAATTAGCCAGTATGGTTTTTTCCAATCCAGAAAAATTAAAATTATTAAATCAATTAACCCATCCAGAAATCATTGCATCAATAAAAGAAAAGATTGAGCAACTAAAGAATATCTCTTCTCGTGATGTTATATGTGTTATCGATGCACCATTGCTATTTGAAGCCCATATTGAATATATGATGGACAAGATCATTGTTGTTTATCTTAGTCGTGAAGAACAAATTAAAAGGCTTTTACACAGGGATGGGTTAACAAGAAGAGAGGCAATTAAAAGGATTGAGTCCCAGATGCCCATGG
>CAYSAA010000147.1:0-48424 GCA_964428905.1 uncultured Atribacterota bacterium | reverse complement strand
AACTCTACAGTTACTCTTCTACCTGCAAATATCTTTTTTAAACTAGCGCGAATACTATCTTCATTCACACGACTTGCAGCAACTTCATGGAGCTCTGTAAGCAATACATGGTATGGGTTCTTGTCAATAATGGTAATCAATACGTCGTTATTATTTTTGAATTTCTTGGACAATTTTTTTGCAGTTAGAATACCAGCATAACCTGCCCCAACAATAACTATTTTTGTACTCATTTTTTTCTCCTTATTAATTTTATCTTTATCTTAATCAATTTGCTGGATGCTTCCCATTTTTTAGAAAACATAAGCAAGTCATGTGTAAATAGGTGAATCATCCAAAATCATTTGATAATGTTTGCTTAAGTCGGTTTACAAGTGAAGCCACATATTTAACGCCAGTCTGGATATTGAGTAAACACTATGAATTATTTTATTTCTTCTATTAAAATATTATTTTTACAGACATAATTAAGTTTGTCAATATTTAGCCCAATGCTGCCCTCGTTGCTATTCTCAATTTAGTTTCTCAGCCTATTGTTTTTCAGTCCTAAGATATGGTCCTATTTACTTTTTTACTCTTTCTTTAATCATTTTTCTGGTAGTTAGGAAGAGCCAGCCGAAGATTTAATAACTTTCGTTTTATTACAAAAGCTGATCCTGGTAGATTTCTATTTCAATCAGACTTTTCAATTTTACTTCTCCATGGTAAAATGTTACCAATACTGAATACCCATAAGAGCAGAAAAAAATCAGCCATTTTCTGCAATTATTTTCTTGTTTATCCTAAAAAGAAGGAGGATTTATATGAAAATTTTAGTTTGTACGGATGGATCGGAACAAAGCCAAAAAGCCATAGAAAAAGCTGCTATGATTGCCGAAGGATGTAAGGTTGATGAGGTAGCCATAATTCATGTTTATGACACAAAAGAAGATATTCCTTTTACAACAGAGAGTATCACATATGAACAAATGGAGAGCCTAAGAAAGTTAATGGAAGAGCATGAAAAAGAAAGAAAAAAAATCTTGTCAGAAGCTTTAAAGTTTTTTGAAGGAAAGAATATAAAAACGCATACGATTTTAAAGGAAGGGCATCCCTCTCATACTATCGTAAGTGTAGCCCATGAAGAAGGGTTTGACATGATTGTTCTTGGTAGCAAGGGGTTAGGTGGTTTGCAAAGATTATTCTTAGGAAGTGTAAGTAATGCCGTAATTCAGGAAGTGAAAAATTGTAGTGTATTAGTAGTGAAGTAACCATAGAGTTAGATAAATATTTTTTTGGTTCTCATTCCAGAAAGGAGGTAAAACAAGAAAAATGAATGGTGAGTTTAAAGTGTTTGATGCTATAATTGTAGGTTCCGGCCAGGGGGGAAATCCCCTTGCTCTTGCACTGGCCAATGCGGGTTGGCAGGTTGCCCTTGTAGAACGTGAACAGGTTGGAGGATCTTGTATCAATACTGGCTGTACTCCTACCAAGACTATGATTGCTTCTGCCAGGATCGCCCACCTTGTAAACAGAGCGCAGGACTACGGGATTGATTCTGCTGCCCGTTATGTTAATTTTCGGAAAATACTCAAACGTAAAAATAAAATAGTCAAAAGTTTTAGGGACGGGATTCGGAAACGGTTGATCTCAACTTCAGGTATTACCCTTATAGAAGGCAATGCCCGCTTTGTAGGGAAAAAACAACTTGAAGTAGAACTTTTAAACGGAGGGAAAAACCGGATTAAGGCCGATAAAATAATCATCGACACCGGGACTAGCCCTTCCAGACCTCTCATACCCGGTCTTGACAATGTTAATACTCTTGACTCAACCTCGATTATGGAGATTGAAAAAATACCCGAGCATCTCCTTATAATCGGTGGCGGATATGTCGGCTTAGAGTTCGGGCAGATGTTTCGCCGGTTCGGTAGTAAGGTGACAATCATACAAATGGATGATCAGCTTCTTCCCCTGGAGGACAAGGATGTGGCCGAGGAGATCGCAAAAATTCTTAAACAGGAAGGGTTACAAATATTCCTAGATGCAACTACAACCCAAATTAATGCACTGGCTAATAATAAAATAGTTTTAACAGTGAGAAAATATGAAACAGAACGAATCATTGAAGGAAGCCACCTGCTGGTAGCGACAGGAAGGATTCCGAATACTTCTTTTTTGAATCCTGAAGTCACGGGAATAACTGTGGATAAGAAAGGCTTTATACCGGTGAATAATCAGTTGGAAACCACTGTACCCGGCATCTTTGCTATAGGAGATGTGAAAGGCGGCCCGGCTTTTACACACCTTTCCTATGATGACCATAAAATTCTCCTCAGGAATATGCTTGAAGGTGGTAATACAAATATTTCCGGTAGAATTTTACCGTATGTGGTATTTATTGACCCTCAACTGGGACGTATCGGCATGACTGAAAAGCAAGCAAAGGAACACGGGCATGACTACCAAGTAGCCAAGATACCCATGAGCTGGGTAGCCCGAGCCATAGAAACAGATGAAACAAAAGGCTTGATGAAAGCAGTTGTAGACAAAAAAACCAACCAAATAATTGGCGCAGCTATTCTGGGAGTTGAAGGTGGAGAACTGATGTCAGCAATTCAAATAGCCATGCTTGGCCGCCTGCCCTATACAACCCTTCGTGATGGTATGTTTGCTCATCCGACTCTTTCAGAATCGTTCAATACCTTGTTTGGATCTCTGGATAGTTAAAAAAGGTAATGAAAAACTTTTAGCAATCCTGATTTACCAGATAATTCTATTGGTTATTTGTTATTTTTGAATTACAAACCCTATTAATTTATTCTAAATATAAGTGTGATTTTAAAATATAGAACCTTGTTAGATATTATTGAAACTAAAGTGTATCTGTATCCATTCAGATTACCCACTAAACTTACTACCTATTATAAATCAGAGTATTTGTATCCCGTATCACACAAAATAGTCACTATATTCTTTACTTCTTCATGCATTTCTGCATACTTTAATGCTGCTATTACATTAGCTCCGGAAGAATAACCAACATACAAACCTTGTTCTGAACATATCTTTCTGGTCATTTTAGCAACTTCAGAATCAGTAACCGTCATGATCTCATCGGCCAAATCTTTATCCCATTGTGGCGGGATTAAGCTGTATCCTGTTCCCTGGATAATATGTTTAGGGTTTTTAACTTGTCCTGTTTTGATTATTGCCGCGTTGACAGGTTCTACTGCTATACATCTTATCTTAGTATTCTTTGATTTAAGAAACTTAGATGTTCCTAAAAAAGTTCCACCAGTACCAATTGATGCAACATAAGCATCTATTGCCGGTAAGTCAGCCCATATTTCTGGTCCGGTAGTCGCAAAATGTGCTTTGAGTCCAGAGGGATTATTAAATTGATCAACATAGAATCCCTTGTTTTTTTGGGCAAACTCTCTGCCTATCTTGGAAGCATAAGCAATATCTTTGCCTGTAACCTTACCTTTTGTTCCATCCACCTGATCTGTAAGCAAAACATCCGCCCCAAGTGCTTTTATGATCTTCATTCTTTCCGGACTATTTCCTTTGGACATCACTGCAAGAAAAGGATTCCCAAATTGTTTACAGACCACTGCAAGGCCGGCCCCCATATTACCACTGGTCATCTCAACGACTAATTGTCCTTTTTCTAATCTTTTAGAGGCATAGGCATCCTTGATTATTTGGTATGCTGCCCTGTCTTTTATACTACCACCTGGTTGCATAAATTCAAGTTTCCCGTACAGGTTCAAAGAATTACCTGATAACCTATTTAATTTTACTAACGGTGTCTTTCTGATTAACTGTAATGTGTTTTGCTTAATCATTATTTTATTAGCCTTTCTTACTTTGTAATATATATCACTTTTGCATTTATGGTGTGCTCGTCATTCTTTCCTATAGTTAAAATAAAAACATCTATCTTCAAATGATTAATCTTTCACCGCATAGACTTTAATGAAACTAATTTTAACAAATGAATTCCCCTATCCTACTGACGGAAAATTTTATTTAACCATTACCACCTTCAAAATTGCACCCGTAACGAGGCATATCTTCATTTTTTTGTAAACATAGTTTTTGCTACCTCCTAATCAAATTTATTATGAAACCAATCTAAAAATTTTGTTGAATATTCCAGTGTTTTTGTTGGACAGGAATCTATACAATGACCACAGCCGACACAACGTAAGTCTGTCACTGCTTTACCAATTTGAGCCTTGCTCTTAATATCAATTGACATAGGGCAAGCAATATTACATTTATTACACTGAATACATTTTGATTTATCCGTGATGATTTTTTGTCCGGCTAATTTTGACAATAGAGATAAAACTGTGCCCAGCGGGCAATAATAGCAATAACCCCTGCCCATAAAAACTATCCAGAAAAACATCATCATCAACAATTCCGTGCTGAGGTATTTAACTGTTTCCATTTTGCTGATGATCTGAAAGCTACCCAAAACCTGTGCACCAGATAAAAACAGAATCCACCAAAGTGAAAAAAACAAAGCCAATAAAAGAAAAACCCACCTAAATAAACTAAAAGCTTTGAGTGTGCCTTTCTTAATTTTTTTCTTTTTCCCAATTAAGGGAAACGCCGGAGCAAATACTTCAGATGCAAATCCATTAAATAAGCACAGTGTTGAGCATTGCCATCGCCTGCCAAACAGTAGTGTACCTACTATAACAATAATACTTACACATACATAAAAAATAAGAGCAGCTGATATCCCCCCAACACCCCACGCAGGATATCGACTGAGATAGATAGAAGATTCCGGATATAATATCTGCAAAGGTGTTGTCGTCCAAGGCAAAGGCATGGCAAAAAGGTATATTTCTTTATTGTGAAGTAAAATTGGTGCTATAATATGTACCACCAAAGCCGCTACAATAAAACCTGTAAGGTTTCTCTTGCTCATCGTTGAGCGCTGCGAACTTCCAATTATCCTCAGTGTAAGAAAACTGCCTGTTATGATGAATAGTGTTTTTATCCAATTTTCATAAAAGTGCCAAAACCAGTTGATAAAATCTGCTAAGGAAGAATCGGTTTGGTTTGCATAACCATAATTTAATCCTGCTATAACAATAGCCAGAATAATATACGCCCATAAAATCGTTTTTAAGATCCTAATCTCCACCGTTTTATTTGCATTCATATTTTGTCTTCTTTTTTAGGACATCAAAACAGCATTTCAAATGCATTCCAGTCATAGAAATAGTATAATACCTTTAGCAATAATGAATGATAATCCAACCGAAGTAAATACTGAAGAAGCCTATTCTAATTGTTCAAACATCCATCCATAAATGGCTTTCTTTCTAACCCTTTCATGAGCATTAGCCATAAAATGAGAAATATGGATTGGTTCCCCATAAGGTTTGGTAGATTTTTGCTAGGAAATACAAAACAATCCCTTTTATCTTTTTCTGATTTTTGTTCTTATGTGATCAAAAAGAAAGTGTTTTTCACTATTGTTATTGAACAGATTAGACTATTGTCGACAGACATCTACCCAGATACCGTCAGTAATTTTCTGTAATTCATGGGGAGTCATCTTCACAAAGGAATTCCCCGAGCCTGCTGCAGGAAAGATATGCTCAAAATCCCGTAGAGAGGCATCCAGATAAATTTCCAGATAATACTTTAAACCAAAAGGACATACTCCTCCTACTTGGTGGCCGGTCACCTCTAACACTTCCTCGGGTTTTAACATTTTGGCTTTGACTTTAAAGAAATCCTTATACTTCCGGTTATCAATTCTGGCATCACCTTTGGTTACCAATAATATATGTTGATAATCTTTGAGTTTAAAGGATAGGGTTTTGGCAATCAAAGCTGACTTGACACCTAAAGCCTTGGCAGCCAACTCTACCGTTGCTGTGCTTTCTTTTAGCTCAGTCACTTTATAATTTAATTTTCTTTCCTTAAAATAGTTTTTTACATCTTCCACACTCATTTGAACTGTAAACTCTCTTTCTCCCTTGATTCTATCTGGATTTTAGTAATCATTTTGTCTCAAATAATCTTTGCTTACCATTAGTTTATTAGATCAAACAAAGAACTATCCTTGTTTCAGACTATCTGCTATCAAGTTAACCAAGTATTATGTTTAATTATAACCTTCTTTTTTTAACTTTCAAAGTAAATATTTCACGACTAAAAATTAATATGCGTTAAGCCAAAACTTTTTTCATTGCACTGGCAGTACAAGGCATAATAAGATATAATCTTAAAATATGTATTTTACGGAAAATAAGGGATATGATGAACAAAGATAAATTTCTGCCTGTTTTCAGCGGTATTATCGTATCAGTAGTTTTTGGCTTATCTTTTATGGTAACTCGCGGGGCATTAGCTTTATTAAGACCATTACAGCTGATAAGTTACCGATTTGCTTTAGCAGCTCTTGTACTTACTGTACTGCGTTATACGGGAATCATTCAAGTTAATCTACGGAACAAAAGTTTGCCTTCCCTCTTTTTATTGGCACTCTTCCAGCCGGTCCTCTATTTCCTTCTTGAAACTACAGGCGTAAAATTGACTTCTGCTTCGGAAGCGGGGATGATGATGGGTTTAATTCCCGTGGTCACTGTATTGCTGGAAATTCCCTTTTTTAAGATCTTGCCTTCCTGGAAGCAATTTATTTCCGTCCTTTTATCCGTATCAGGGATCTTCTTTATCTTTATTATGCAGGGAAACCTTGAGGTTGGTTATAATATCTGGGGTACACTTTGCCTGATTGGCGCTATATTTACCGGTGGAATGTATAATATTTTTTCTAAAAAATCATCCGCGTCTTTTTCACCTGTGGAGATAACCTATTTCATGATGTGGGTTGGCGCACTTGTTTTCAATGTCATATCCCTGGGACAGAGTATGATGAATAAAACCATTGGTGACTATCTGAAACCTGTAACACAGCCTGATGCACTGATAGCAATTATCTATTTAGGTATCCTATCCTCTGTGTTTGCTTTCTTTGTAATGAATTACATGCTTTCTAAAACTCAACCATCACAAACAGCTACTTATGTTAACCTAACCACTGTAATAGCGATTCTGGGAGGTGTCCTTTTTCGTGGCGAACATTTTGCCTGGTATCAGGCTGTTGGTGCGATCATGATTATCTCCGGTGTATGGGGAGCAATGTGGTTCGGGCAGAGAGCAAAAAAGCCATCACCTAAAACCTTCACTGCCTGAACTAACCAAACAGGTTCCTTCTGCATGGTTTATGAGAAGTCAGGAAATCCCAGCTGGTCTTAGCCTACCAGAAGGAGAAAAAGGTTCTGCTTCCCTTGTGGGGTGCTATGCAGGATAAAATCCAGGGCTACCTCATATGCACCTTCTTGGGTAGAGTATCTCTTTCAATGCTTTACCCTTGTAACTATGCCTGGGGATGTTTTTGGGCAGATTATAAAATTACAAAAAAATCTATCTTTTTTTCATTGAACTGTCCGGCGAAGCTTTTTCCTTTTCAATACTTTGAGCCGGAAGAAGTCCTCCCTCTCCTTTTCCTCCAGTACTTCTGAGATAAATTTCACCAGGACTTCGTACTTGGGAATCTGGATATTCTTGAGGGCATTGGTTCTTTTCTGAGTTCTGTTGATTTCTATGGCCAGTTTATAGACTGAATCCTCTATTTCTGCCATTTCATAGAGCAAATACTTCACCTGCTGGAATTTTTGCAGCGCTACATCCAGGGCAGTATTGGTATGATAAAAGCTGTAGTAAGGTACGATCTCATGTTTTTCCACCTTTACTTGAGGTATCTCAACTCCCATCACGCTATAAGTAAGGATGTTAAATTCGGTAGCTTGGGGGATCGATCTGGCCACTTCATTAACTTCGTTTATTCCAAGGGTTATATTAGCCACTGTGAGTGCCTCATAGGCAACTTTGAAGATTTCCTGCATTTTTTGCTGGATTTCTTTCGCCCTATCCATAAATTCCATCATCTTTCTAATCAGCACGTTCCTCTTTTTGTCCAGCAGTTCGTAACCTTTTCTGGAAAAGTTCAGGGCTGTCTGGGCAGCAATGAGATTGGCCTTGGTTGAAGCAATGTTTTCCTGCATTAAAAATCACTTCCTGAGGTATTTTTTCATCAAAACCGGGTCTATTCTGGTAAGTTCCTGTTCGGGTAAAATTTTGAGAAGTTCCCACATTAATTCCAGCGTCTGATTTATATCCCGGAATTCTTCAAAATCCTGTTTGGCAAACCGTTCTTCAAACTGCCGCCCAAATTGCATATATTTGCGATCAACCTCTGAAAGCTCATCTTCTCCGATAATCTGAGCTAAAGCCCTTACCTCCTGAACCTTGGAATATGAGGAAAAAACCTGGTTTGCAACATCGGGATGGTCTTCCCGGGTATATTCCTTGCCTATTCCGTCCTTCATAAGTCTTGACAATGAGGGAAGAATATTAATGGGCGGAACTATTCCCATCTGATATAGTGACCTGTTCAAAACAATTTGACCTTCAGTGATATAGCCGGTCAGATCCGGTACCGGATGGGTAATATCGTCATTAGGCATGGTGAGTATTGCAATCTGAGTGATGCTTCCTATGGAATCTTTCAACATTCCTGCCCTTTCATAGAGACTGGCCAAATCTGAATAAAGATACCCCGGATATCCCTTCCTGGAGGGAACTTCCTCTCTGGCTGAGGAAATCTCCCTTAATGCCTCACAGTAGCTGGTGATGTCGGTCATAAGCACCAGTACATGCATGTCACAATCAAAGGCAAGATACTCAGCGGCGGTAAGAGCACACCGGGGAGTAATTATTCTCTCCATGACCGGGTCATCAGCCAGATTTAAGAACATGAGCACACGATCCATGACACCGGCCTCTTCAAAGGCCTTCCGGAAAAAGTCAGCCTCGTCGTGCTTGATGCCCATTGCTGCAAAAACCACCACAAAGCTGCTGGCTTCCTCTTCTGAAATCCGGGCTTGACTCACAATCTGAGCCGCCAACTGGTTGTGAGGAAGGCCATCCCCGGAAAAAATCGGCAATTTCTGACCCCTTATCAGGGTCATAAGTCCGTCGATAGAAGAAATGCCGGTCATAATATAGTTTCTGGGGTATAGTCTGGCTACCGGGTTCATCGGTCTGCCATTGATGTTGTAATTTTTGCTGGAATATATCTCTCCGGCACCGTCTATGGGCTTGGCAGTACCACCAAAAACTCTGCCAAGAATTTCACTTGACATAGGGATTTCCATGGGTTTGCCGGAAAAACTGACACTCACATCATGCAAAGAAATCCCTGATGAACCCTGAAAAACCTGGATAATCACTTTTTTCCTGTCAATCTGGACTACTTGTCCAGTCCGGTGTTCCCGGTCAGATACCTGGATATCTACTATTTCACCATAAACTGCATCCTGGACATCATCCATAATGATTAAAGGACCTTCTGCTTTATCTAACTTAAGATATTTAACTTTCATCTGCAGAACCTTCTTTATACATGTTCTCTATCTTGTCATAATAATGATTAATCCTGTCAATTAGCTCCTGAAAAAACCTGGATTCTTCTCCGGTAGTGTGATATTTCATCAGGACAATATCGGAAAAAAGTTTCTCGTCTTTCACTTTAGAAAGAGGTATTCCCTTTTTAATGCAGGAATATGATCGGTCATATAGCTTGTCAATAACCTTGAGCATATTATACTGACGGGAAGGAACCGTATACAAATCCTGGGGATGAAAGGCATTCTGCTGAAGATACCCGGTTTTAATGATGCTGGCAATCTCCAATATCACCCTCTGATCATCCGGCAGTACATCCTCTCCAACCAGCTTTACAATGTCCATCAGTTTATTTTCTTCCTGAAGAATTCCCATCATTTTAGACCTGATATGGATCATATCTGATGCAACATTTTCCTTATACCAGTCTTTTAGTATGGGAATATAATTACTATAAGATAAAAGCCAGTTGATGGAAGGAAAATGTCTGGCATGTGCCAGTTCCCGGTCCAGTGCCAGAAAAGTTCCCACAATCCTCTTGGTGGATTTTGTCACCGGCTCTGAAAAGTCCCCTCCGGCCGGAGAAACCGCTCCGATAACGGTAATCGACCCCTCTGTTCCATTAAGATTTTTGAAATATCCAGCCCGCTCATAAAATGCTGATAATCTTGAAGCAAGATAGGCAGGATAACCTTCTTCTGCTGGCATTTCTTCCAGTCTGGCTGAAATTTCTCTCAGGGCTTCAGCCCATCTGGAAGTAGAATCAGCCATCACGGCTACATTGTATCCCATATCCCGGAAATATTCTGCAATAGTGATACCGGTATAGATAGAAGCCTCCCGGGCTGCGACTGGCATATTAGAGGTATTGGCAATCAGTACTGTGCGGTCCATCAGGGGATTCCCGGTATTAGGGTCTTTAAGTTTTGGGAAATCTTCCAGCACCTCGGTCATTTCATTACCACGCTCACCACAGCCAATATAGACAATAATATCAGCATCACTCCACTTTGCTAATTGGTGCTGGGTAATGGTTTTTCCGGTACCAAATCCTCCGGGAATCGCTGCCGTACCGCCCTTGGCTAAAGGGAAAAAAGAATCAATAATCCGCTGCCCAGTCACCAGTAATTTCTCCATGAGCATCCTTTGCATGGTGGGTCTAGGTTGTCTTACCGGCCATTCCTGAACCATCTTAAGCTCAACTTTTTGACCATCTTCATCTGACAGGACAACCAGCGTATCGGTAATGTTATAAGAACCATTTTCTACCGTATGGGAAACTCTGCCCTTTATCCCCGGAGGGACCATTACTTTATGAATAATCATTGTTGTCTCTTGAATTTTAGCAAAAACTTCACCAGATTTTAATCTATCCCCCGTTTTTACCGTCAGTTCAACATCCCAACTTTTTTCTTCATCAATAGAGGTGAGACCAATGCCCTCAGGGATAAATTTAAATCCTGAGTCATATAATTTGGACAGAGGTCTTTCGATACCATCAAAAATATTGCCAATAATTCCAGGTCCTAGTTTTAAGGAAAGTGGTTTCCCTGTGCCCTGCATCTTTTCTCCTGTTTTGAGACCTGCTGTTTCTTCATAAACTTGTACCGTACCCAGCTCATTTTCCAGAGAAATAACCTCGCCGATAAGCTTTTGTTCACCCACCATCACCATCTCACGCACCATAAAACCTTCCATGTGATCTGCTCTGACTACAGGTCCATTGATATAGATGATATTTCCCTGTCCTGCCATTTTAGCTCTCCTTATTTAATCGGGAAGACAAAACTTCCCCGATCAGCTTATCGCTTTCTTCCAGGATCGTATTAATCGTAAAATCAACTTCCAGCCTGCCATCTCCGCTTTTTACAAGAACGCCCCCGATAAGATTGTCCGCAGTATCAATTTGATAAGTGTCTTCGTTTCGGCAAGATTTGATGGTCTTTACAATCAATTTCTGTCTGTTTTTGATATCATTCCTGCTGAAGTTAAAACAAATGAATTCATCTGTAGAAAATCTGGTTAATACCTTTTTGATCGCTTCTGCTAAAAATATTCCATATTTTTCGGTATCAACAAAAGCACTTACTTTCCTTTTTACTTCTTCGGTCACTCTTTCGGTAAATTCCTGCCTTTTTTTCAACACTGCCAGGTGCATGGCAGACCGGCTTTTTAAAATAAGCTGCTGCTTTTTGTTCTCAGCTTCTTTGGCGGCTGTTTCTATTGCAATTTTTTTTCTCACTGCGTTATCATTTATAATAGTAGTTTTCCGGGTTTCTAAATATTCCACCAGCTTTTTTTGTTTTTTCTCACAATCAAGTTCTATTCTCTCAATAATAACCTTTGTAAAAAGAGATATTTTATCTTCGATTGAATAAGGCATAATACTCCATTCACCTCAAATCTTAAGTCCTATGGACTCCCTGATATACCTGGTCAGGAAGTCGGGCGGCCTCCTGGTGCCGTGTCGGTCGGGAATCTCAACGATGATGGGAGGTCTTCTGGAAAGTTTCATTTCGTTCAGTTCTGACTGAACCCTTTCCACTAATACCTCAGTAATCAGTAGAATTCCGATATCCAGCTCTTCCCTTACCTTTTCTAATTCTTTTAATATTTCTTCTCTTTTATGAACCACAACACCCTCTACACCTGATAGCCTCATGCCGGTCAGGGTATGGGTATTGTCACTGATTAAAAAAACTTTCACTTGTACCTCTCTATAATCTACCCAGAATCATTATGGAAACAATTAATCCATAAATGGCAATGCCTTCCGCCAGGCCCACAAAGATCAAGGTTTTACCCAGAATATTCGGGTCTTCCGAAACGGCACCCAGTGCTGAAGAACCTACGGCACCCACCGCATAACCTGCACCGATGGTGGCAAGCCCGGTCGAAAGGGCTGCCGCTAAAAATCCCATCCCTGATGATGAATCCGTAGAAGATTGAGCCCTGGCAATATCCGGTATCAGGAAAAAGAGAAACCCGGCTACCAGAATAACATAAGTCAATACCGAAGCCTTAACTAATTTTCTAACCCTTCTTATATCCGCTTTATCTTTCTTTACATAAAAATAGAAGCCGGCTACGATGGTCAATCCCGATATACTCATGGCAATAAATAATACAGCATACATGATGATTCAAACCCCCATTTTAAAATTAATAACATGATAAATTATTTATATTTCCAATCACCGTTAACATAATACCTTTGCGATTAAGACTTTTTTGCTTACCGATAGAAGAAATACTGTTAATTTTTGCCGGGGTATATTCTATACCATCTCCCCGGTAATATTTGGTAAATAGCTCATAATATTCCAATCTTAAAGCCTGAATGAATACAATGAGTGCTTCCAAGGTGAGAATAACAATATTCCCCACTATCAACACTGTCCAATTTCCCCATGAGGTGCTCATCATCCCGGCTAAGGTAGCAAAGGCGAGATAAAGTCCCACATGGTTCAAGGCAAAAGCACCCACCCTTAGAAAGGATATGGTATTGGAAAGCATGGAAAGAAGCGTTTCAATAATTCCAAAACCCTCTTCGATGTAATCATTTGCGGATAACTCCCGGGTTGACTTACCAGAATGAAAGAATCGACCGGATAAAGGCTGTTTAAATAACATCAAAAGAAGGAGACCGGCCATGATAAAAACAATTACCGGCAATATATTACAATGAATAACGAAAACCTGATATATGGTAAATAATAATAGTACATAAAAGATAAGTCCTATCAGACCATTTCTCCCGAATAGACCTTCTGCCAAGTTTTTTTCGCGGCTGGAATTGATGATACCATAGATGTAACTGCTTAAGAGCAGTATTATGCCAAAAACGACTGCCGCTATCAGCGTGTCATTGATGTTTGACATAGGTCTGATGACCAACGCAGGCAAGATTTCCTCGGAACCGAAAACACTTCCGTAAAGGAAACCAAAAACGATAGAACTCAACCCTATCCTGCTTAGAATCCCTCCCAAATTCGTCATTTTCCATCTTATTTCTAACATCAAGCCGCTAAAAAATAGAATAAACCCCTGGCCAACATCACCAAACATTGCTCCAAAGAGTATCATATAGGTTAAACCAAAAAAGACCGTAGGGTCTTTTTCCCGGTAAGCAGGGGTGCCATACATTTTCACCAATGTTTCAAAGGGACTAAACAGCTTCATATTGTTCAGTTTTGTGGGCGGGGCAATACCCAAGCTGGATTTCTTTACATCATCAATTAAAATGATGAGTTCATTCCCGAATTGTTTTTCTAGTTCGCTTTTTAACTCGGACACATTGCTATCTGGTACGAATCCAAACATAAAAAATAATTTGTCACCCATGGCAATTTCTGATTTGAGCTCTTCAATTTTTTTCTCCATTTCCAGTCTGGAATAACCTTTTTTTAATTCATCCATGTGTTTTAATCGATAATCTTCCAGAGACTTTTTAAGGGATTCTATGAGCTTCTGGTCCTCAGCGATGCTGGTCGTAAGCTGTTCGGTAACTTCTTCTAACGTACCCCTGGGTTCTTTGGGAATGGGCAGAATAGTATAATTCAGTGAACTGAAAATCTTATACAGCGTTTCCTCCAAGGTTACCGGGGTGATGGAAGCCATGATGACATTCCTCCCTTCCACAGCCATCTTTAAAATGACTGCCGGAATGTTCTCGTAATTTTTCTTGAGCTTAGCGTAATTTTCTCTGGAAATCCTTATGAGTCTGAATACCAGGTATTTCATGTCAATCAAGCGGCTGATATCTAATTGCAACATGGATAGGTATTTGAGGTTGTTGATATATTCTTTCTTCTTGTCGATTAGACGGGACTTTTCTTCTATCTCATCGGCAGTGGAACGAAACCTGGCATGGATCTCCGATAACTGCTTCATAAAATCATCATAGTCATAATTTTGAATCAGATATTCTTTCTTTAATTGCGGTCTTATATCAAAAAGATTCAGCAATAACTTCACGACTCTCTCGTCTTTTGCAAGGTCCCGCTTGGTAGAATATAGTTTTAGAAAAGGCTCTTCTTCCAAGGCTTCTATATTCTTCTCTGTGGGGGGCAGGAAAAAATCAATTGAATTAACTCTAACCAGGGCATTTATCATGTGCATGCTTCCATTTAAAGTCACCAAATGTAAAACCCTGTTTAAAAGATTTTTCTTGCCTATCACTCCCATAATTTTCATTTTTTCTACACTCATTAGCAATATCTCCTTGAATTTATGCCGTTTTCACGAGAAACTTACTGGCTTCTTCCGCTGGCAGGTCATATCTGATACTCTCGATGATGGAAATAATATCCCTTATTTCAAATTCCAGCAACCACACATATTCTATTGTTTGAATGATGCTCAAGGGGGATTTGCGACTCAAAGCCCTCAGCTGAAAATACATAAACCTGTTGATGCGCCTTTCCATATAGATATCTGTGGATATTTCTTCTCCTTTAAATAAAAAACCATAGACAGAATTGGCTGTTCTCCTGTAAAGTTCCTCAAGATTCTTGGTATAACACATTTCTCTGCGTTCTGTAAAAGTCAGTTTATCTCCAAAGTTTATGGTGTAGTTTAAGAGCTCTTCGGGTGACAGATTGTAAAATTTTTTACCCCGGTATATCCACTGAATATTATATAAATCAGCCACCATGCCTTCCCATTTTTTCAGTAATTTCCTGTCCTTAGCAGATATCTTTAGCCTTCGGCTTTGAATAATACTGAAATAACCCGTATCCAACGCCATCTCAAACCGGAAGAGGTTTTCTCTCCTGCCATCGACCAGAGGTATCAAAAACTCAAAAAACTCTGAACCTTCCAGGGAATATATTAATTCCCTGACTGTTCTGGAATGAAAAAGTTTCTCATGATTAACCTGGCTGTATTTTCCTAAAAAGGAGAGCGTTTTCCCAATGTTTTTCGGCTCCTTGCTATTAAAAATGCTTCTAGCCAGCACTTTTAAATCTTCTATTTCATATTTCATATAAAGCGAACGGATAAATACCTTATAATCATCATGGAAATAATGAATCAGTTTATCCATATTTTCAATCATATTGCGTTTTAGAATATCTTCCATGTCTCTCCTGCTTACCGTCTCCGGGTCAATTTCTTCCAATAGCTTGTGGTAAGAAATATTCTCTTTTAAATAACGTGATGCATTGGCTACAGACTTTTGTTGAATGAGATTCAAGTAGTCTTCCCGCTTCAAAAATTCTTTTTCCATGACCCTTATCTTGGTATTGATAGCTGCATAAGTGGTGATTTTATCCATGGCTTTCCCTATTGAACGTAAAAATTCGCTTTACTATTTCATCGGTAATACCTTGAAGGGATTTTTCAAATTCTCGCTCCATATTCACCAGGACTTCATTAGTATTCAACTTTAGCTGGTCAACTTCTTCTTGCGCTTCTTGTACTATCTTTTGAGCAATTTTTTTGGTTTCTTCTTCTATTTGTTTTGTATAAGCACTGAGTATTTCCTGTTCTTCTTCTTTGTTTCTGTTTGCTAGTTCTGCTATCTGTTTTTTCCTTCTTGCATTTATTTCAGCGGCCCTGTTGTCAAGTTCGATAAGTTTTTCCATTATTGTTTGCTCTTCCAAAATACCACCTTCTTTAAAAATTTGTACAATCTTCAAAAATTTTAAATCTATCTGTAAGCTACATAATCAATCACCCTGCGGCAAGCCGCAGGGTATCAAAAATCAGAATAACCTTATCTGTCTCAGATCTTCCTTTGGTTTGCCTTGCTTTTGGATATAATTTTCCACTTGGAACCAGTTTCCTCTCTCCCCAACAGTGGCAGCATAATATCCATCAGACCAGAATTCTCCACCCCATAATTCTTTTTTGATCTGGGGATCCCTTCGGAATATCTCCCTGGCAGCGATGCTTTTGAAGATTCGCACGACTTCCCCTGGTGAAATTTTGGGATGGGCACCACAAAGGAGATGGATATGATTCTGGTCCATCCCCAAGGCTTCCATTTCTATCGCATACCGTTGTTGTATACCTTCAGCTGTCTCTTCTATGATCTTTACTACCATTTCATCAAGCAATGCCTTGCGATACTTTACTGGAAATACCAACTGATAATGGATCTGCCAGGCACAATGATAGCCTTTTTGAACTTCTCCTTTACTCATATCATCATAATACTCAGAATCTACCCTGTGGCAAGCCACAGGGAATATTCAAATTTAAACAATGACTATTTTTTGATTCACTACTAAAAGTCAGTATTATAAGAAATACCAAATCGTTCTTCAATATCCCTTAAGGTATAGCCGTGCTGTTGGTAAGCTTTGTATATTTTATCTTTTGAAAAAATACGAGCTAACCGGTAATTATCATAAGGTAAAATAATAAATGATGTGTCTTAAAAAATTGAAATTAGAATTATACATGTTATGGCAAATAATTAAGCGGATTGACAGGTTTACCGTTTTCTCTTATTTCAAAATGAAGGTGAGAACCGGTGGCGTTACCAGTAGCCCCTAACCTGGCGATGATATCCCCTTTGGTTACATTCTGACCTTTTTTGACCAGATTACTTGAATTATGGGCATATACGGTAGAATAACCACCAGCATGATCAATAATAATAACATTACCATAACCATTGATATACCCACTAAAACTTACCTTGCCACTTTCTACTACTCTTATAGATGCACCGGTATGACCATCAATATCAATCCCTGTATGGTAATCTCGCCTGCCACCCAAAGTCCTCATACCAAAATGAGAGGTAATCAAACCATTCAAAGGCCAGATAAAAGAACGTGAAAAAAGTGAAGAGCTCCTAACATTAGGTATCACAAGTCTCTGTCCAACCACAATCCTGCTGTTTTCGGAAATTTGGTTAGTACTGGTAATGGACTGCAAACTTACCTGGTATTTTCTGGAAATATTCCAGAGTGTCTCCCCTTTTTGAACATAGTGAATAATATCTTTGGGTTTATCTGCCTGTGCTACTGTCTTAGTTTTTCCTGATTCTTGATGCGTTGCTAGTCCGGTAGCGGGGATATCTAATTTCTGTCCGATAGAAAGCTGTGTGATACTTTGTAATTTATTAATGCTTATAATTTCATACATTGAAACATCAAATTTCTGGGCAATATTCCAGAGTGAGTCTCCCTTTACTACTTTATAGGTTACTGTATGAGTTTTGGCATCATCTTTATTTGGTCCACCCATGGCAGGGATTTCCAATTTTTGACCGACAGACAGAACATCTTTGTTATTCAAATAATTAACAGCTAAGATACTTTCCATTGACACACTGTGATTTTTAGCAATACTCCATAATGTATCACCTGGTTTTACAGCATAATAAATAGAATGGTACTCCTCTTCAGTTGGAGAATTGCTTTCATCATTATTTGCATTTTGCTGCTCTTTTTCTCCCTCCGACAAAACTTTGCTTACTACCTGTTCACTTGATTTTATTTTAAGCCTTTGTCCGGGGTACACATAATCATCCTGTGACATCTGGTTGAGCTGGCAAATTGTTTCAACTGGGATATGATATCTTTGGGCTATAATAGAAACATTCTCTCCGTACTCTACAATGTGCTCCACCCAGTTCCCTTGAAATTCTTCTTTATTATTGCCGTCTCGTTCTTCATTTGTTTCATCTTTTGATCTGCTGGGCAGAGGTATCTTAATAATTTGACCTATAGATAACCTTTCAGCATTTTCTAAATGATTCACCTGTGACAGATCTGTCAAAGAAACCTGATAATTTTGAGCAATAGTCCATAAATTTTCACCAGGTTTAACAGTATAATCTATCTCTTTTATTGAATCTCTGAATTCCTGATTCAAACTTATACTTATTCCCTTAAAATTTGATTCTTTATTTTCAAAGAAAAGTTCAGCTGTTTCCCCCTGCTTTTGCTCATTTTTCTCTATTGGAATCTTAATTTCCTGTCCGATATAAAGAGAGTCTGGTTTTTCTAAATCATTTACCGTAGAGATACAATCTAATGATAAACGATACTGTTGGGCAATGTCCCAGAGGTTTTCGCCTTTCTGTACGGTGTGAATGACGGTTGCAGTATTCTCATTTTGAGTGGAATCATCTATTTTTTCTTGAGGAATTTTGATTGATAAACCGGGGGATAGTATTTGATCCTGGTCCATATCATTTACTTCAGCAACTTCCTGTATTGATAATTGAAATTGCCGGGCAATGGTCCAGAGACAGTCACCTTCTTTTATCTGATACTCTATGTATTCCTGGGCTAAAACGTTAACTGTAATAGTTGCTATGAAAAAAACACTCAGCAAGAAAATCACTATTGCCCAGATCATATAAATAAAAGTACTGTTTCTGGTATAATTCATTCTCCTATAACACCTATGCATTTTAAATAAATATCATACGAAACAATAAAACATAAAAATTTATGAGAGAAAAAATAATATATCTAATTTATCTGATACTTGCTTTTTACATTATTATAGTACATTAATATATCATATTTCAAGAAATAGTAAAATAATTTGCTTTTTACTATAGGTTATTGAAAAGAATACTACTTATGCTTTATTTTTTTTACTATGCAGTTGCTCTTCCAAAAACGCATCAATCACATCTTTCTTAAAGCGCCAGATCCTTCCAATTTTTATTGCTGGAATCTTTTCTTCTCTTGCCCATTGATAGATAGTTAGTGGCTTTACCTGTAAATATTCTGCTACCTGTTTTGCTGTTAGATATTCTGCCATTATTTTTTCCTCCTACGCCATAGGATAGTCGGGGTTAAATCCCCAAAAACATTTTTATCAATGTAATTTTCATAAATTCAATGCGTAAATAAAATCCTATAAAATTATTTTATTGTTTTTTTATGATTTTGTCAATTTTCTTGTCTATCTTAAAATATGATTCAGTTATCTTTAACCGATAAATTAAAATATTTTTTATTCCTGCCTAATCTGATTACCATACATTAGAATTTAAAATTCTAGGCTCCGTTTTGATAAATTATCTGATAAATCATATAGGAACGCATCACCTTTTTGATGTGTTCGGTAGTTTCCTGATAAGGAATATTTTCTATAAAAGAATCAATATCACTCATATCAATACTTTCAATCCATTGATCAGTAATACCAGGTCCTGCATTATACCCTGCAATCATGAGGTAGTTATTTTCATTAAATTTTTCCTGTAAATAATGCAAGTACCAGCATCCGAAATGAATATTTACATCAGGTTCGAAGAGTAAATCATATTCAAATTGCTGGTAATCGACTTTCTGGGCAATCCACTCCCCAGTCGAGAGAATAATCTGCATTAAACCTCTAGCACTCGCTCTGGACTCTGAGTACATATTAAAATGGCTTTCTTCTCTTATTGTGGACCACACTAGGTATGGATCTAAACCATAATCATCGGCCAGTTCTTTAACAATAGAGGAATAATAAGTAGGAAAAGTATATTCCCAGATAAGAAAAGGCATTTGTTCAATTGAATGATTAGTGAGGAAATGGTTGAGCAGTGTCTGTGCCCAGCCAATAGAACGATAATATTCTCCGATTTTATGATAATTCTCGGTAAGTAAATACATTAAATAGACATTCCCTGCTTCCCAATTAAGAGCATACATTGTTTCTAAAACAGATTCTTGATAAAACCCGATATCCTTTAATAATTCAGACTTGTAGGCTGACAATTGAGCTAACCTATCTTCAGGGAAATAGTCTTTTTTTAATTTCTCTCTAGAGTGTTCCCTGCTCAGGGAAATAATATTTTCAAGATGCCCATGCTCCTTTTTTAATTCCATGGGAATACGAAAAGTATAATAACTGTCAGGAAACTGATCCAGGAGTGTATGGTGCCATTGAATCCCTCTCTCTCTATCAATGGGATACTGTAATTTTCCCAGCCAATAGAGAGCATCATCAGCTTGACTGCTTTGAGGAAATTGCTCATAAATAAACTTATAATATTCTAAGGCCTCCTGAATCTCATTATCATTGGTATATTGGCGAGCCAATTTCCAGCCTGCATCTCTGGCTTGAGAAGATTGGGGATACTCGAATATTAACCTGTTCAGTATATCTAGACCTTTTTCTTTCTCATCTCGCAGGAATTCAATCTCCGATAACTGTAAATAGGAAGATTGGGCAAAATAGCTTTCCGGATATTTGTTAATAATTTCTTGATATTTTGCAATAGCCTGGCTACGTTGCCCGGAAGATAAAAGAGCACCAGCATAAAGATATATGGTTTTTATAATAACGTCCTCTACGTAAAAAGTCCTCAGGATATATCTGCATTGTTCAATTGACCGCTCATATTCACCCTGGTAGTAAATAGCCCTAGCCCTATTGTAATAAGCCTGTGCTAGGTCAATCTGATCCGAATAGAGTGTGATTACTTCTTCATACAAAGTCTCAGCCATTTCATACTGTCGATAGTTCAATAATATTTCCGCACAGAATAGTGATAAATCCGGTATTATTTCAACGTTTTCGTTCTCTTTGGCTATTTGAAATCGCTTTACATATAAATCTTCGTACACAGAAATACGTTCCCGGTTATAACGGTTTTCAATCAACTCCTTTAAGTAGATCAGGGAATCAATGAATAAACCCTCTTCCCATAAAACATCACTTATCCTGGTAAGAACCTGTGCCTTAAACTGCTCTCCGGTAGAAATCTGCACAGCTGAACGGCATTCTTCCAGAAATTGCTCAATCTGATTATTTTCCAGATAAATTAAGGCAAGTTGATACCGGGCAAGTGGAATCAATACACTATCCGGGTATTCTTCCGTCAAGCATTGAAATGATTCCCTGGCACTTCTGTAATCATTGATATTCAGATTAATCTTGCCCAACAAATAGATAACATAATCCTGCATAAGAGGAACTTCATTAATAACTTCCTGATAAACATATAAAGCTGATTCCCACCTGTTCAACTCTTCATAACACTTCCCCTTTAATAACCGGCTTTTTAGATAAAGAGGAAGATATAAATTACTGTATTCAATTTTTTCTACTTCTCTTATAGCAAAATCAAAATGCTCATGGTTAAAATAGGCCAAAACATTATTAAAATAAGCCTTCTGCTGGGGGAAGCTATTTTTCTCTTCCAGTATGTCTGAAAGCTGAAAAATTCTTAACTGTTTTTCTTCTTTCTCGCCTAACTCTTGAGCGGGTATCATTATTGAAATAAAAGAAATAAAAAACATACTCAGGAACAAAATTAATAATTTTTTTATTCTGTGTTGATACATCATAACTCCAACCATGATGATAACATTTATCTGATAATTTGCTTTACTTAATATTATAAACGATAAACGAAATTAATAGAAATCCTATTAAAAAAATTGCTTTTTTACAGTAGCTAATCATAGAATATTTTGGAAGAAATTTTTTTAAAAATTTCAGATAGAATTTTCTTTTTGATATTGGCCTAACAGTAACAGAACATAACTCATTTCTTGCTGGTTACCAATAGTAAAACGGATATAATGTTGATCCAGTCCGGAAAATTCTTCACCCCAGGCAGCAAAGGTATAAACACCTTCTCTCTTTAGATAACTCCACACTCGTCTTGTATTCTCGCTGGTAAGAAAATCAGCGAGGATAAAATTAGTTTGAGATGTAAATACTTTAATATTTAATTGCTGCATTCCTATGATAAATTGCTCTCTTACTCTTGCCACCTCTTGCCATATTTCTTTATAGTAATCCAAATATTTCAATACCTTGGTACCTGCTAATTCAGCTATTTTATTAATCCTGAAATGCTGGCAATATCGAGATATTTCTGCAATATTCACTAATGACGAAACCGCAAACCCAAGCCGTAATCCTGCTAAACCAAAATTTTTAGAAAAACTGCGGGAGATAACAAGATTGGGATATTGATCGACCATATCCACCACAGTATCACCCAGATATTCATAGTTACATTCATCGACCACTACAATTCCAGGGGTGTTAGCCAAAATCTTTTTAATTTCCTTTCTGGAGACGGAATTTCCGGTAGGATTATTGGGATTACATATCCAAACTAGACTGGCTATTTTTAAATCAGCATCACTGTATCTTAATTGATAATCATATCCCTGTAAGCAAGGAACTAATTTTTTAGTGAACCCATTACGGTCTGCACTTACTTCATACTGAGAAAAAGTTGGAGCAGGGATCAAAATCATTCGGCTACCAAAAGCCCTGGTAACAGCTTCAATCACCTCATCAGAGCCGTTGGCAGGTAAAATATGTTCAGGGGTAACACCAACATATCCTGCTAATTTAGCAGAAAGTTCCCGGTAAGTACCTCCGCTGGGATAGTTATTTATATTTAGTAGTTCTTGTGATAGTTCAATTAAAAAATTTTCCGGTAAAGGATATTTCAAACTAGAGTGCTCAAGAAAAATCGGTTTTTGAATTCCCTGTTTTTTACCCATCATCTTTTATCTCCCCATCCAGGAAAAGCCATTTTCGCTTCCAATATATTTAAAAATTTCGTTGCCAGGGAAACAATGATTAAATAAATAGCCCCAATGACCAGAAAGACTTCGGTATAGGTAAAATATCTGGAAGCAACAATCTTGCCAGCTCCTGTCAATTCAATACAGGTTACCATATAAGCCAAAGAAGAATATTTAATTAGATAAATAATTTCATTGGAACAACCGGGAATAGCTCTACGTAAAGCCTGAGGAAGGACAATATTAAAAACAGCACCTAATTTACTCATTCCTAAAGCCTGAGCTGCCAATACCTGCCCACTTTTTACCGATTGAATTGCTCCTCGGATATATTCTGCATGATAAGAACTACTGCAAAGAACAAATCCAATCACCGAAGCAATAAATGGTGATAAATAGATTCCAATAGAGGGAAACCCATAATATAAAATAAATAGCTGAATTAATAATGGGGTCCCTCTAAAAAATACAATATAGGCTTTACTTAAAAAAGACACCAATATATTTCCATAAACTCGGCCAATGGCAATGATAATTCCAACGGCTAATCCGATTGGAATTGACCAACAGATTAATTGCAAGGTCATTGTAAATCCTTCTATAATAGAAGGAAATAATATATCTAGAAAGAAATTCGGGTTAATCATTGTTTATTCCCATTTGTATCTCCATATAATTCGGTTAACTTAAATAAAAATTTCCTGGTTCTGTCATATTTTGGTTGATAAAATAACTCTTCCGGTGGTCCGCTTTCCAACAGCTTGCCCTTTTCTAAAAAAATAATCTCATCTGCCACTGAACGGGCAAAACCCATTTCATGAGTCACCACAACCATAGTCATACCTTCCTTAGCTAACTTTTGCATAACACCCAGAACCTCACCAATTAATTCTGGATCAAGTGCGGAAGTAGGTTCGTCAAAAAGCATCACTTCCGGATCCATAGCCAGCGCCCGGGCAATGGAAACTCGCTGCTTCTGTCCCCCGGATAATTCAGCAGGATAGAGCAAGGCTTGTTTTAACAGCCCGACTTTTTTCAATTCTTGTATCGCTTTATCTCTGGCTTCCGTTTTTTTCATCCCTTTCACCTTGATTAAAGCAATCTCTACATTCCTCAGGGCATTAAGATGATCAAAAAGATTAAAATCCTGAAAAACCATACCAATTTTTTGACGAAACCGATTGATTTCACTGGCATTATGATGAGTTACTTCCTGGTCTCTTAACCAGATCGTTCCACGGTCAGGAATAGTTAATTGATTAATGCATCTCAGAAGTGTACTTTTACCCATACCTGAAGGTCCAATAATGACCTTAGTTTCTCCTTTAAAGAGATTAAAGGAAATTCCCCTTAAAACCTCTTTTCCACCAAAAGATTTATGGATATCTTTAATTTGTAATAGCAATTCTTTGCCTCGTTTCATTCTTTTTGGTCCTTTCATTTTTCGAATCCGGGAATCCTGACCTTTATCTCCAGAATATGTAACATTTTCATTCCCGAATAGGACAAAATGAGAAAAATAATGGCACAGGTCAGGTAAATGGGCATAGGACGATAGGTTCTTGAGGCTATGAAATTACCTCTTGTTAATACCTCCATCACACCAATAGCATAGGTTACGGCAGATTCAGTCAGCATAGCCGGGTATTCATTAGACCAACCGGGTATAGACATTCTCAAGGCTTGTGGCAAAACAATGTTCCAAATTGCCTTGCCTTTACTCATTCCAAGGGATTGCGCTGCCAACAATTGCCCTTGTCCCAATGATTGAATGCTCCCCCTAAAAACCTGTGCCTGGTAGGCAGAGCTGCGCAATCCCAATACCAATACCGCTGCCATAAAAGCAGATAAATTCAATCCTATCATGTTGAATAATCCATAATAGAAAAGAAATAATAATACCAGTATGGGCAACCCTCGAAAAAACCAGATATAAATGCCGATAATTTTTTTTGTCCAAAGAGACCCAAAGACCTGTCCTATCGATAAAGGCACACCAATAATAAAACCCAATAAAAGAGCGTTTAGCACCAATCCTAATGTTGTCAAAATCCCCTCCAATAAAAAAGGGAGAGCTTGATATACAACAATAAAGTTTTCCATAATTACTAATCCCGTCATAATTCTACATTAATTGTTTTACTTTATAATTTGACATGAAATTGGGGATATAAACATTACCAAGAGTTTATATCCCCATTCTTTTACTATTCTTTTACTATTCTTTACAATTATTATCTTTATAACGTAATCTTTATTTAAAAAACTCTAACCCTGGAAATATTTAGCTTGTAGTTCATCCCATTTAGGTGAACGCATAATGCGTTTTAGACCTTCGTTCATAATTTCTAATAATTTAGTATCCTCTTTTCTTACCGCGACACCATATTCTTCTCCAGTATTAATAGTTCCTACAATCTTGATTTCCATACCCTTACGGATGGCATCTTCGACCATTACATCATCCATCATGGCTGCATCAATTCTTTTATTTAGTAGATCCTGAACTGCCAGAGAAAAACCCTCGTAAAGCTTGAGCTGATCCTTAGGGAACAAACCGGGATTAATTAAATTGTCTTCAATCCACATAGCTGCAGTGCATCCACGCTGTGTTCCTACAACATTATCTCCCATAAAAGCAGCAATGGCATTCAAATCCGAATCAACCAAAACACAGATTGCCTGATTTATTACCCAATAGGGTATAGAAAAATTAACTTTTTCTTTTCTCTCTTCGTTAATTGTCATTCCAGAAAATACCATATCTATCTTTTCAGCCAAAAGACTCGAGACAATGCCATCCCAGGCCGTAGGCTGATGGACAACCTCAAATCCCATTTCCTCTGCAATCCAATCCAATGCTTCCACATCAAAACCTGCCGGGTTACCTTTTTCGTCCACATAAGCATGTGGTGGGTAATCAGCATCAATACCATTCATATAAACTTTTTCTTCTGCAGTCATAACGGATAACCCAAATACCATAAAAAAAAGCGTTGAACAAAATACAATAAAAACTATTTTTTTGTTTCTATTCATAAAATCCTCCCAATTTTTTTCTATTTTTTTAATTTTTTCAAAATTATCTGATAACCATCAGCTCCATAATTCAGGCACTTTTTTACTCGGCTAATAGTAGCAGAACTAGCACCGGTCTTCTGTACAATATTTTCATAGATAAAACCCTCACTTAGCATACGGGCAACTTCCAATCGTTGGCTCAATTCCTTAATTTCATGAACAGTTGCAATATCTTCAAAAAACCGATAGCATTCCTCAATATTTTCCAAAGCCAGAATAGCCTTAAAGAGTTGATCACTCATTTCATTTCTCCAGCGTGGATATGGATCCATGACTTTTCCTCCCATCCCTTAAAAAAATTTAAATTCCGATGATCTATATTTGGATCTAAAATTTCTACCGTGCATACTTTATTATTTTAATCCATTAACCTTTTAACATTTTAACTAATTATAACATTGTCTAAAAATCTTGTCAACTATATTTTATTGATACACATCATTAATATAATAATATAAAAAAGTCCTGCCTCCTGCAGGACTATGTTCACTCTAAAATATATTGATACGATCTACAAAGATGCCAATTAACCCTACTATACTTTAAAACAATAGACTTATGTTAGAAAAGGCAGAAAACATAAAGTGTTATCGACATCTAACCTGTAATCTAATGAATAAATTACTTATCTCTAAAAAGTTCCAGATATTGTCCGTATCCCTCTTTTTCCAGGTTTTCCTTGGGAATAAAACGCAAAGCAGCTGAATTAATACAGTAACGCAACCCGGTGGGCTGGGGACCATCATTAAAGAGATGACCAAGGTGTGAATCTGCGTACTTACTCCTCACCTCTGTTCTGACCATCATATGGCTTCTATCTTCTTTTTCCACAATGTGTTCTGTTTCCAGTGGTTGCGTGAAACTCGGCCAGCCTGTTCCGGAATCAAACTTATCGGTTGAACTGAAAAGTGGTTCCCCGGATACAATATCCACATAAATTCCTTCCATTTTATTATCCCAGTATTCATTCTGAAACGGACTTTCTGTCCCGTTTTCCTGAGTAACCTGGTATTGTAACGATGTCAGGAATTTCTTTAATTCTTCTTGGGATGGTTTCTGATAACTTTTATCCCACGTTTTTCCCATAGCCTCTCCTCCCCATTTAGTTTCAATGTAATCCGCCCTCCCGGAGCCTATGTGATACAATTTATACCCGGTAGAACTTTTTTTATAATAATCCTGATGGTATTCTTCTGCCGGATAAAATTCCGAGACGGCTAAAATTTTAGTAACAATATTCTCCTGAAACATTCCTGAATTTTGTAAATCCTCTTTTGACTTCTCTGCCAGAGTTCTTTGTTCATCATTATGATAGAAGATTGCTGTTTGATACTGACTGCCCCTGTCAGCAAATTGTCCTCCCCGGTCAGTCGGGTTAATATTCTGCCAGAAAACATCTAACAATTCTAGATAGCTAATTTGAGAAGGATCAAAAATCACCTCTACGGCTTCATAGTGACCTGTTTTCCCGGTAGAAACTTCTTCATAGGTCGGGTCAGGTGTATCTCCTCCGGTATAACCGGATATTGCTTCTAATACACCCTCCAATTCTTCAAATGCTGCTTCTATACACCAGAAACAACCGCCGGCAAAGGTTGCCTTCTGCGAATTAACCTGACCAAAGACCGACATATTGAAAATCATCATAAACATTATTGTAAAAATAAGAATATTGGAAATCGATTTGAAAAAAAATAATGTAGATTTTAACATAGTAAAATCGTGATATTGACTATTATTTTTGTAACTATTCATTTTCCTTACCCCTTTTTTCCTTTTATTATATCATGAGAAAAAAATCAATTCGTGTGTATTTTATGATCTCCCTAACATAAGACATTTCGAGGGGGGCGTTGTATCAGCAAGTATAGGGGTAGGAATTTGTTATTTATCCTCTATCATTCTTTGATAAAGGTCAAGCATCTGGTCGGAAACGGTTTCGACACTGTAACGCTGGGCTGTATTGATTGCATTTTCAGAAAATTTTTGCCTTAAATCTTTATTTTTTACTAAAATCTCCAAGCAGTCTGCAAATTGAGCTACATCATCTTCCACTAACATTCCATCAATTCCATCTGTGACAATATCAATTGCACCGGGGGCTTTTACCGCCAAAACGGGTAGACCGGAGGCAAGGGCTTCAATAATTACCATCCCAAAGGTTTCGGAGGTTGAGGCAAAAGCAAATATATCCGATATTTGATAATAGCATTTTACTATTTCATTGTTAACTGAACCAACCAATTTAACCATTTCTGCTATACCCAGAGAATGGACCATCTCTCTTATTTTTTTCATTGCGGTTCCTTCGCCTACCAGTACCAGTTTAACATTAGTTATATTTCTTTCTCTAACAATAGCTAAAGCCTTGATAATCTTATCTACGTTCTTCTCAAAGGAAATTCTTCCAACATAGAGAATCACAACATCATCCCTTTCCAAGCTTAACTGTTCAATAAGTATCTTGCACTGCTGTTCGTTTTTCTTCTGAAAAACACTTAGATTGATAGCATTGGGAATAACCACAATTTCCTTTTTTATACCATAACGACCAATAAGATCTTTCATGGACTGAGAGGGCGTTGTTATGACATCAACCTTAATGGCAAGGCTAAAGATAATTCTCTTGATAGCCTCATTGGTAATAATTTGGGGAATCGGAGATACATAATAGGCATAACGTTCATATTGAGTATGTATGGTTAAGATTTTCGGTATTTTTAATTTCACACCATACATAATCGCCGGCATACTAAGAACAAAAGGATGATGTATATGGACCACATCAGGCTTAAACTGAGTAATTACTTTGTTCGCCCTCAGGGATAAAGGAATAGCAATAGGATATTTCACTTTGCTGGTTAAATTAACAGACCTATATCGAAATACATTCTCTTCCTGGTCGGTATAACCTTCTACCCTGGGAGCAAAGATATAGGTATGATGGCCTTTTCTTTCATATGCCTCTTTTAATGATACAACGCTACTGACGACTCCATTTAATAATGGCTTGTAACAATTGGTAAAAAAAGCAATGTTCATGAGCTACCCTTATATTTTCTAATCTTATCCAATCAATTTATTGCTACCCTGGTTTATTTTCATTATTTTCTCCCAGCTGTCTCTTAAAGAAACAACACGGTTAAAAACCAATTCCCCCTGCTTTGAATCAGGGTCAACACAAAAATAACCTTTACGCATAAACTGATATGTATTGCCTTCAACAGCATTGGCCAAACCAGGCTCTACCAAACAATCCCGCAAAATCTTTAGAGATTCTGGATTTAGCCAATCTACAAAATTATCTTTCTCTTCTTCTAATTGATCTTTTTTTTCATCCCATAAAAGATAATCATACAAACGCACCTCAGCCTTCAGAGCATGTCTGGCAGAAACCCAATGTAAGGTACCTTTCACTTTTCGTCTGGCTCCAGGTCGGCCACTTCTGGTCTCAGGATCGTAAGTACAATGAACTTCTTGAATTTCGCCGGTTTCTTTATTCCGTACAAAGTCCTGACACTGAACAATGTAAGCATTTTTTAATCTCACTTCACGCCCGGGTGCTAACCGGAAATATTTTTTGGGTGGATTATCATGAAAATCTTCTCTTTCAATGTATAACGTTTTAGAAAAAGGTATTTTTCGGCTACCGGCAGCAGGATCTTCCGGATTATTCTCACCATCAAGTTCTTCTGTCAAATCTTCCGGGTAATTATCAATCACTAATTTTATGGGATTCAACACAGCCATAACTCTCTGTGCCTTTTTATTTAAATCTTCTCTAATACAATGCTCCAAAAAACGAATATCTACCACACTGTTCGTTTTTGCTACTCCGATCCGATCACAAAAATTTCTGATTGCCTGGGCTGTATAGCCCCTTCGTCGTAAACCTGAGATAGTCGGTAAACGAGGATCATCCCATCCTGCTACATAAGCTTCTTCTACCAGGATACGTAATTTACGCTTGCTCATTACGGTATTGGTCAAGTTTAATCTGGCAAACTCAATCTGCTGAGGTGGTTCGGGAAAATGTAGATGATGTAGTATCCAATCATACAAAGGGCGATGGTCTTCGAATTCCAGCGTACAGACAGAATGGGTAATGCCTTCATAATAATCTTCCAGTGGGTGCGCGTAATCATACATAGGGTATATACACCATTTGTCTCCGGTTCGATGATGTGATTTTTTCACAATACGGTAAAAAACAGGATCCCTCATGTTTAGATTAGGAGAATTCATATCTATTTTTGCCCTTAGAACCCGGGATCCGTCTTCAAATTTCCCTTCCCTCATCTGTGCAAACAGGGTTACATTTTCCTCAATTGAACGACTTCGATAAGGGCTTTCCTTCCCCGGTTTTGTGAAGGTACCCCGGTATTCTCTAATTTCGTCCGGGCTTAGATCACATACATAGGCTTTACCCTCTTGAATTAATGATACGGCATCCTGATACATCCTTTCGAAATAATCGGAAGCATAATAAAGGCGATCTTCCCAATCAAATCCCAGCCAACGGACATCCCTGATAATCGATTCGATATACTCTATGTCTTCCTTGGAAGGATTGGTATCATCAAAACGAAGGTTGCACAAACCATTGTTTTTTTCTGCCAGTCCAAAATTCAGACATATTGATTTTGCGTGACCAATATGTAGATAACCATTGGGCTCCGGTGGAAAGCGAAGATGATTTTGCCTGCTATATTTCTTATTTTCCCTGTCCCTATCTATAATGGTCTGAATAAAATTAACTGACTCTTTATTTTCGTTGATTTTATAAGAATTCATTAATTCTGTAGCTCCCTTGTCATGGTTTATTTTATATATCACTTTACGACTTATAACGGTTAACTATAGTAATATGCAATGATCAGTGTATCTTTATTATCATGATTTTTTCTATATTACAACATCTGTAACAAAAAATCTATGATTTGATAGGCTATTTCGTTAGTAATCGCTAAATATTACGCTAAGTGATATTCTTTATTCTGTTATTCTCTTTTTCTAAGAATAGAGTTTGCTTTAAGAGGTGATAAATGGCCAAATTATTACACTGTATTATTACCAATTTCCCGGAGATGTTTTTTAGCAGAACTAAGAACGCTTGATTGAGATTGATAAGTTCCGATGATTTTAATAAATGTTGTAGACTCTTTCAATGCTTCCAAAGCATCTTTTGCAACTTTTTCCTGTAATCCTTTCTCAAAATCCATATAAAAAACATATTCCCAGGGTTTAACTCTGCTAGGTCTGGATTCCAGTCTGCTTAGATTGATATCCCGAATAGCAAATTCTTTTAAACATCTGTAGATTGCTCCCGGAACACTTACTACAGCAAAAATAATCGATGTCTTATTATTTCTTTTATGATGTATTATATCAGGACAAAACACCAGAAAACGTGTATAGTTGGATGGATTATCCTCAATGCCACTTTCTATAATATTCATTCCATAATAAGTAGCAGCCCTTCGGCTGGCAATTCCTGCTGCTTTTAAATCCCCCGATTCCTTAATTTGCTTGATGCTACCAGCTGTATCATATACAGGAATAATCTGACAATCTGGAAAGGTTCTTAATAAATATCTTTCGCACTGCGCTAAAGCCTGTGGATGAGAATAAATTTTTTCAATTTGTGCCAATTTAGTATCAAAATGAGAAATCAGACAATGTTCAATTCGTAATATAACTTCACCGATTGCAAACAGGTTTTCACTCAATAACAGGTCATGTACATTGTTAATCCCACCTGTTTGTGAATTTTCAATAGGTAAAATGGCATAATCTGCTTTACTTGCTTTAACCTCTTCACTAACTTGCTCGAAACTATTACAGGATCGTATATTTATAGCAGTGCCAAAGTATTGCATAGCAGCCATCTCACTGAATGAACCTATCTCTCCTTGCAAAGCTATTACTTTATTTCTTTTCTTTCCATAATCATCATTACTTTCATCCATTGATTCAGACTCCTTTTTATATTTTCTGCTAGATTCCCAAAAAATTTTATTTCATCAGCTATAACATTTTTTCTTTCAAATATTTCGCTCTATTAAAATCTTCTTCTAATTCAACAGGATTCTTGGTTATTTTTTCTTTAGCTTTCTCCAGTAAATCTTCTAATGCCTCAATGGATGCTACGGTCCATGTGCGATTGGTTTGATAAATATCTTTCCATATTGCAAAGGGACTGCTAGCAACCCGGGTCATTTCATTAAATACATTTCCGCCTATTCTGAAGTATTGTTCCTTGTCATTTTCCTGTACCGCTGAACCCAGCATATTGGTCATTAGCACAGCAATCAATTGGGGAAGATGACTGACTAAAGCGACGACACGGTCATGTTCGGTAGCATCCATCTTTATTTCAATGGCACCAATACGATTGACCAAAGAAGACATTTTTAAGCCAGCTGTACTACTATTTCCGCTTTTGGGAACAATAAGATAAGGTTTCCCCTCAAACAAATCAGGATACGCATATTCTATTCCACCTTTTTCCAAACCAGCCATAGGGTGACCGCCAATAAAATCATATTCGTCAGAAAATACATGCCATGCTTCCTTGATGATATCTGTTTTTGTGCTACCTGTATCGGTAACCAGGCATTGTTTTGATAAGAATGGTTTGAGTCTTTTTAATAATTTAATAATATCTTTAACCGGAGTAGCTATAATAACCATATCTGCATTTTTTACACCTTCCTCTATCTTTACACTCCCCTGATCAATCGCATTACAATGAATAGCCTTTTCTATTACTTCTTCCCGGTCAATACCAAAAATTTGACCGGTATACTGGTTCTTCTTCAAAGCCAGACCAAACGAACCACCAATTAATCCACAACCTATAATGGTAATCTTTCTAAAGTCAATATCTTCACTCATTCTAATCCTCCTCCAATGCTCTGGGGGGAAAATTTTTTATTTTAATCAAATGGTTAATTCCTTCTATGGCCATAAGATATCCCTGGTATCCTAAGCCCACAATTTGACCGTTACAGACGGGAACAGTTACAGATTTCCCACGAAAATTTTCTCGTGAAAAAATATTGGATATATGAACTTCAATAACTGGAATAGAACAGTCTTCCAGGGCATCCCTTATGGCATAGCTATAATGGGTAAAAGCTCCTGGATTGATAATGATTCCATTTGCCTTTTCCGAAAAGAACTGTATTTTATCAACAATTTCCCCTTCATGATTTGTCTGAATAATTTCCAGTTGGATATCCATTTTATGGGCAAATTTTTCTAACCGATCGTTAATCTCTACCAGGGTAACGATACCATAATGTTCTTTTTTTCTCCTGCCTAATTGATTTAAATTAGGACCATGAATAATACCTATCTTTAACATGTTATTCCTCTATCCTCTCAAATAAAGTATTAAAAGCAAAAGTAATATCTTCTTTTAAAATAGGCTGGACTAATTGCACTTTTCCAATTTTTTCTGGTAAGACAAAGCGAACAAATCCCTTGCTATTCTTTTTGTCTAATAGAATCGTATCCCAACACCTTTCCAGATCAAAGTTTCCTGAATTTAATCTTACTGAAAATTGTAATTTTTTAATGATACTCTCAATTTTTATTTTCTCTTCCTGCCTACAAATATTTCTATGACAGGCAATGCATGTTTCCAGAATTATCCCTGCTGCTACCGCTTCACCATGAGTTATATTATCATAGCCATCCATTGCTTCTAGGGCATGACCAATACTATGTCCCAAATTTAAATAGAGCCGTTTTTGTTTCTCCCAGGGATCCTGGAGAACAATATCACTTTTTAACTGTATTGCCTGATTTACCAAAATATATAATGCCTCCCTGTTTTTCTGTAATAAAAATTCAATATTTTGATCTAACCATTGGAAAAAAGAGGGAGACTGAATAATGGCAATCTTAATTGCCTCCACAAGTCCGTTTTTTAAATGTGCTACAGGCAAGGTTTCCAATGCCAGCGGGTCAACCAAGACAGCAACTGGTTGATAAAAACTACCCACCATATTTTTTGCTCTGGGGTGATCAACCGCAACCTTTCCTCCAATGCTACTGTCAATCTGTGCTAAAAGTGTGGTAGGTACATGAATTAAAGGTATTCCCCTCATAAATGTAGCAGCAACAAAACCACCCAGATCCCCAATTACTCCCCCACCCAGGGTAATTAGTGTAGTAGAACGATTGACTTTTAATTCCAACAACTGGTCATATATCTTGTTGGCAACAGAAAGGCTCTTACTTTTTTCTCCATCCGGAACTTCAATGATGTTGACGATAATACCTTGACTAGATAAATCATGAACCAATCGATCAGCATATAATTGTTTCACCAGGGGATTGGTAATCATAACAACCTCTTTTTCCTTTAATAATGGAATAAGACAAGTGTCAATATTAGATAAAATATCATGACTGATAATCAATTTACATTGGTACTTTTTTTCAAGTTGCATGGTTATGGTTTTCATTATTATCTCCTCGACAAATCTTTAACACTTCTTTTACTACTTGTTCAACAGCAATATCAGATGTATCGATGCAATTGGTAAAAAGATCATATTGTCGTTTTCTTTTCTTCATCAATGAGATTATTCTTTCAAATTTATTTTCCCCTGAAAGTAAAGGGCGTGTATTTTCTTTCTTTAATCTGTCAAAAATCACTTCCGGCCTAGCCCATAGTAAAACAATGATGCCATTTTCCCTGCATAATTGATAATTCCCATTATCAAGTAAGGTCCCTCCGCCGGTAGCGATAACCAAATTCTGCTGCTTTATGATTTCATTTAATACTTCTCTTTCCACTTCCCGAAAATAGGCTTCACCTCTGGTACTAAAAATATCAACAATGGACTTTTTTTCCCTATTTTCAATGATACGATCCATATCTATAAAATTTTTCCCAGCTTGATTAGATAGTGCATGGGCAACAGTAGTCTTACCGGTTCCCATAAAGCCGGTAATAAAGATATTTTTATCTATCAACGCTCTCTTAACCTTTCCTGATAATCCTTATAATTAGCTTCAATATCATTTATAGAGTCTCCGTAGAATTTTTCTAAAAAGGCAACGGCAATCTCCCAATTGGCAACTGCCTCTCCTACCACACTGGCAGCGGGAACAACACAGGTATCGGATCGCTGATAATTTGCTTTTGTTTCTTTTTTACTGCTCAAATCAACCGATGGCAGAGATTTAAGTAAGGTGGGAATAGGTTTTACATAAACACGAAGTACTATATCTTCTCCATTAGTAATACCGCCCTCTATTCCTCCAGCCCAATTCTTTTTCCGATAATAATTCGTTCCCTTATATTTTTCATTCCTTCCTGTTTCATAATAGATAGCATCCTGAACTTGAGAACCTCTATGTTCTGAACTTTTAATTCCTTCACCAATTTCTACTGCCTTCACACTGGGAATACTCATCATGGCTCCCGTAATACGGGCATCAATCCGCCGATCCCAAAAAACATGACTTCCCAAACCAACCGGAACATTGTGAATTACTATTTCAAACAGACCACCCAATGAATCCCCATCTTTTTTAGCCCGTTCAATCTCCCGGCACATTTGTTCAGAAATAGCTGAATCCAGACAGTATACCGGTGATTGTTCGATGCTTTCTTTAATATTATTGTCTCGTATTGTATTCTTTTCTACTATATGATCTTCAACTAATACTTTTCCAATACGAATGACGTGACTATAAGTAAAAATTGAAAAATATTCCAACAATTGCCGGGCTACTGAACCAATTGCTACCCGCATGGCAGTTTTACGGGCACTCGCTCTTTCTAAAATGGGACGATAGTCACTTAAGCCATATTTTAACACACCGGCTAAATCAGCATGACCCGGCCGGGGAATAGTTAAAGCCTCCTGACTTCCAGTATTATGGTTTCTCCAATCCTTATTTTGAATCATCAAGCCTATTGGACTCCCGATAGTCTTTCCTGAAATAACCCCCGATAAAACATTAATGCAATCCTGTTCAATATTCATTCGATTTCCTCTTCCGTATCCCCCCTGTCTCCTCTTCAATTCTCGATTGATTGCTCCCTCATTTAAACTAAATCCTCCCGGAAAACCCTCGATGATACCCAACAGACATTTTCCGTGTGACTCACCTGCATCTAAAAAGCGTAACATTTTTGCTTACCTCTCTTAAAAATTAAAAACAAAACTTTTTCTATATTTCATCTAATATCCGAGTGATAATTTCCCGGTCCGGTTGAATACCAGTCCACAAATAGAAACTATCAGCCGCCTGGTATACCAGCATAGATTTACCATTTAGCACTATGTTGCCATTTTTTGCTGCTTTTTTTAACAAGGGAGTCCTATCCGGATAATAAATGAGGTCATAAACAACTAACCTGGATGGTAATTTAATTTGCTCTGGCAAAGGATTCTGATCAGAGTAATACCAACTACCCAACGGTGTGGTATTGATTAATAGATCCGCATCATTAATTTCTTGCTGTATGCATTTCTCTTGATATGAAAATACTTTTATTACACAAAGAGGAAAAAATCCTTCCAAATTTCTTTTTATCTTCCAAGCATGCTGCTGGCTCCTGTTGAAAATTGATATTTTAGAACATCCTTCTTCTCCCAAAGCAAATACCACCGCCCTTGCTGCACCACCGGCTCCTAACACAACTGCTTTCTTATTAATCAGATTGATTTTTCTATTTTTCACAAGCGGTACTTTGAAGCCTGTCCAGTCGGTATTGTAGCCATATAATTTATCATCACGTCTCACTACAGTATTAATCGCTCCAATTTTTGTTGCCGATGAGTCAATAAAATCCATGAACTCCATTGATTCCTCCTTAAAAGGAAAGGTGATATTCAGTCCCTGAATTCTTAATGCCCTTATTCCCATTATTGCTGTTTTCAGATCATCAGTTGATATCTGGAAGCGTAAATAACAGTAATTTAAAGAATAATAACGGATAAGATGTTTTTGAATAAAAGGAGAAAGACTATTTTCTATATGTTTACCCAATAAACCAAATATTGAAGTTTTATTGATATCCATTAATTGTTCTCCTTATATCACCAATCATCTTATTATCTTATGATATGTTTGCAGGAATTCCGGATAAGATACATCCATACACTGGGTTTCCTGGATCACTGTTTTGCCCTTGGCATAAGAAGCTGCTATTGCCAGAGACATAGCAATACGATGGTCATGGTAACTATTAACTACACTTCCGGAAAGTTCTGTCGGCCCAAAGACTTCAAACCCATCTTCTCTCTCCGTAATATCTGCACCCATTTTGGCCAATCCTTCTACAATTGCCTTAATTCTATCGGTTTCTTTTACCCGTAATTCCCGGGCATCTTTAACCACTGTTTTCCCTCGAGCCTGTGTTGCAACGACTGCCACCAGCGGTAACTCATCAATAACACCTGCAATTATTTCCTTGTTAATTTGCGTTCCTTTCAATAAAGCACCTTTAATCTTAATATCAGCCCTGGGCTCATTGGAGATATTTTTTTCATTTAATAATTCAACATGTGCTCCCATTTTTTTTAACACGTTTATAAAACCAATACGGGTGGAATTAATTCCAACATTATTGATAACCACTTCTGCAGCTTCTTTAGCACAACCAGCTGCCAGAAAATAGGCAGCAGATGAAATGTCTCCCGGAACATTAATATCGATACCCGTTAAGGTTTTACCAGGCTTTATTCTTATCTGGTGATCTGGAAAAGATTGAATATCGGCTTGCATTAAAGCTAACATTCTCTCGGTATGATCTCTGGTAATCTCCGGCTCCCTGATGATAGTTTCTCCTCTGGCATAAAGACCCGCCAAAAGAATAGCTGACTTGACCTGCGCACTGGCTACCGGTAAGGTGTAATCAATCCCGAGTAGCGATCTTCCTACAATGCTCAATGGTGCAAAATGAACATGAACTAATCCCTTAATCTGAGCATTCATTAAGGATAGCGGTCGAATAATTCTTTCCATTGGCCTTTTTCTTATAGAATCATCCCCGTCAATTGCACTGCAAAAATTTTGCCCGCTTAATAGTCCGGATAACAATCTCATGGTTGTTCCAGAATTACCCACGTTAAGAACATTCTGCGGCACCTGTAAACCATGAAGCCCTTTCCCGATTATTTTTAACCGGGAATGATTCAATTTCTCAATTTGAACCCCCAAAGCCTGCATACACATTATAGTATTTTGGCAATCCAAACTATCCAGGAAATGATGTATTTTTGATTCTCCCCAGGCAATAGACCCCAGGATAATGGAACGATGAGTGATTGATTTGTCTCCCGGCACTGTAACAGTTCCTCGAACTGTTTTTTTTCTAATCCCTTCGATAACCGTATCCAACTCAGATAATCCCCTTTCTAAACAGAAGTATAACTATGACCCAGACTTCTGCCCACTGCGATCGCTACCTGTTCCAATTCTGAAATTAACTGCTCAAAATAATTTAGTTCTAATGACTGTTCACCATCACTCAATGCTACTTCCGGATTGGGATGAACTTCAACAATAAGACCATCAGCCCCTGCAGCAATGGCTGCTTTAGACATGGGACCAATCATTTCTCTTCTCCCGGTTGCATGGCTTGGGTCAACAATCACTGGCAAATGACTCAATTCTTTAATAGCCGGAATGGCACTTAAATCCAGAGTATTGCGGGTGTAATTTTCGAATGTTCGAATTCCCCTTTCACATAATATAACTTCTTTATTTCCTTCTGATAAAATATATTCCGCAGATAAAAGCAACTCCTCAATGGTAGACGACATGCCTCTTTTTAACATAACCGGTTTATTGGCTTTGCCTAATTCCTTCAGTAACATGAAATTTTGCATATTTCTTGTACCTACCTGAAAAATATCTGCATAGTTTGCAATCATATCAATCTGCTCAATAGCCATAACTTCAGTAATGACCAATAAACCATACTTTTTGGCTGCCTCGCTCATCATCTTTAATCCTCTTTCACCCAGCCCCTGAAAGCTGTAAGGAGAAGTTCTGGGTTTGAAAGCACCTCCCCGAAGTACTTTAACACCAAAATTACTTATCCTGCGAGCAGTTTCAAAAATTTGCTCTTCATTCTCTATTGCACAAGGCCCTGCCATAAGCACCATTTCTTTTCCACCAATAGATACTTCCTTGATCCGCACAACTGTAGAAAGTTCTCTGAATTCTCTGCTGGCTAGCTTGTAAGGCTTTAAAACTTTAAGCACATCTATTACCCCGGGATAAGAATGAAAAGGAAAAGAGAATAATTTTCTGGTATCACCGATAATACCAATCACTATTCTTTCTTTCCCTCTGCTAAGATGCAAGTCAAATCCCAAACTTTTCAGTTTATCTATTATTTTCTTCAAATCATTATCACTAGAACGGCCGTCCATTACTAACACCATTTTTACCCTTCCTTTCTTCTTCATCAATTAAATCTTTTCTTAATTCCTTAGCCTCATGTAGATAGCAATGCTGTATCTCAGCTTGTGATTTGTAGCTATTAATTTGAATAAGAATCCTGATACATTTTTTCAACCCATCCGCTACTTCTGCTTCCTGCACACCAAAAAGAGGAACTTCTTGCCAATCAAGTTGACGCGCTGCGGCAGCCGGAAAAGCAGCATTTAGGTCAGGCGTCATGCTGAAGAAAACACTAACAATATCCAGTTTCTTGAAATTATTGGCATTCTCTAAGGCAAGCAACAACTCCTTAGTTCCTGCCAAAATTGATTCTTTATTATTCGCGCTCACTGTAGTTGCTCCCCTTATCCCTCTTACCGGCATATTCTCACCTCCTTTCCTTTTCCCTATCATAAAATCTAAATATAATTATAAAAGGCTATAGGTAATAAAAAACCTATAGCCCTTTATATATTACTACATATAAAGATACCATAGGCTTGTCGATGTTTGTGCCTATGGTATCTTATTTGTTAATGATTGTTTATGTTATGATACTAAGGCATAAACATCGCCAATAAAATAGAAATAATAATAGTTAAAATTAAATATTTCCTGGCTCTGTTTCCTTAGTAACATATTCTTATTACCCTCTCAGCTTATTTGTTTTATTATTAAAAATTAACTTAACACAAAAGTAGCTTCTTGTCAATTAAAATTAACAAAAAAATTTATAATAATGCACAATTACCTTTCTGTTTTGAAATAAAAAACTACTGTATCGCTTTACTTAAGATAGAACAACATGATAAAATTTTTCAATGAATAAAAGAGATTTTGTTGGGAATTTAAAATTTTTGTGGGTAAATTCGCCATTTCAAGAAATTGCCAATAGTGTTACACACGGTATCGGTGCTGTACTTAGTATTGCCGGTCTTGTTATCTTGTTGATTATAGCAGGTTCAAAAGGTGATGTATGGCGAATTGTCAGCTTTAGTATCTATGGTACAACGCTTGCCCTGCTGTATCTGGCTTCAACCTTCTATCATGCTTTATCCAACCGTAGAATAAAATATATTTTCCAGATTCTTGACCATTCTGCCATCTATCTCTTAATTGCCGGTTCCTATACACCATTGACCCTGATCTCCCTGCGCGGACCGTGGGGATGGACTCTTTTTGGATTGGTATGGGGCATTGCTTTGATAGGCATTTTGATGAAAGCCTTCTTCTTTAACAAAACACAAATTATCACTATGATTTTGTATATCATCATGGGGTGGCTTATCGTGATTGCCATCAAGCCCCTCATAGAAGCAATTCCACGGGGAATGTTATTATGGATAGTGGTAGGAGGGTTAAGTTATTCACTGGGGATTATCTTTTATCTTACCCAAAAAATCCCCTATCATCATACTATCTGGCACCTCTTTGTTCTGGGTGGAAGTATAGCTCACTTTTTAGGCATCTTGTTTTATCTGGCCTGATAAAATGATTTTATTTATGACTTAAAACTCCTTAAAAACTCTGGCCAGCGATCTTCCCGGTGCCCTTAAAGCAAGGTCTAAAAAATAGCCAAAGGGTGTCTGAAATACTTGATAGCTGGCATCTTTTAGTCTTTTTTCAGCATTATCAAATATTTTTTTGGTATTCTCCGGATTAGCTTTACTTAAAGAAAGATGGGCAAAAGAGTGTAATAAAATGTAGTTGGTATTATTTTTCTTAGCAGCCCATTTTAAATTTTTAACGAGTTTAGTCTCAACTTTATCCATTTTTTCTTCATCTTCTTTTTCTACCTGTATAAATCCAGCCAGCACATTTTCTATTTGTTTGTCTTCCTGATATTCTTCAACTGTTTCCAATGTTTTGCTTCTCGTTTGATAGGCAAATTGTTCCGCATAAATCATTAATAATTTCATATCTAAATCCCTGATTACTATTTAAAATCTTCTATAAAAATTCTCTATATCTAACACTGTTGAAATGGCAATATATTCTTAATCTATTCACCATTATCAATAATGGCATAATATCCATATTTTTTCTTGAATACTCAAAGAAATTCTTAAATTCAAAATAATAAACTTGTCCTCTATCTGAATATTAATCTTTTAAATTAACTAATTTTGGTCAATTTCATTATGATTATATTTTTTATCATCCGAAAAAGGTCTTTTGATAACTGAATCTTTATCAAAAGTTGAAAGATAGAAATTATCAGTCAATTTCAAACAACCTGTGGGGCAAATATCTTCACAAAACCCACAAAAACAGCATTTTCCTAAATCTATCTTGGGATATTTTTTGGGGTATTTTTCTTTATATGCATCGGGCGCTGCGACCATCTCTATTGCCTTATCGGGACATATCTTGGCACACAAGCCACAAGATATACACTTATCCTTATCGTATCGATGTTCTCCTCTATATCCCCGGGGTATTTCTATTGATTCATGGGGGAAACAAACTGTCATTGGTTTACTAAATAAATTTTTAAATAAAGAAAAAATAATTTCCAATTTGATTAGCCTGCTTTCTTTGGTAAATTGATACTTTCATATTTTCTTATCGATCTAAATCTGCCGGACAAACATTCAAACTCCAATAAATTGCAGGAATATCTGCTATATCTGCCCCTCTTAGGAGGTATTCTAAAACTGGTATCATATGAGAGAAGCTGGGACCTCTCACTTTAATTCTATAAGGCTTTATACCGCCATCGCTTATTACATGCATACCTCCTTCTCCTCTTGCAATTTCATTATGTACATATACCTCTCCCTCGTTAATTTTCATGTTGATTTTGGGTTTCTTGAATTTGGGAAGGATAAATTCTCCTTCAGGCAAAGATTGTATTGCCTGTCTTATAATCTTAATCGATTCCTTCATTTCATCTAAGCCAATCAAAAAACGGGCATAAATATCTCCTTCTTCCCTAACCGGAATCTCAAAATTAAATTTTTGATATACTTCATAAGGTTCATCTTTTCTTAAATCACTTTTTAGCCCAGAGGCTCTTAATATAGGCCCGGTTGCCCCTAAACTGATAGCCTCGTCCAATTTTAAAATACCGATCCCTTTGGTTCTGGCTTTAAATGTCGGGTTTTCTACCTCCATGTATTTCACCAATTCCTCTGATTTATCTAAAACTTTATCAATTCTTTCCTCCATTCCTTCAGGAAAATCTCTTCTTACTCCTCCGGGACAAATATATCCGGCAGGATATACCCTGCCGCCAGTAATTTCTGCAAATAAATCCAAAATATAATCTCTATAACCAAAACTGACTTTAAACCCGGTATCAAAACCTGTTCCGGCAGAAAAAACACCCCACCAAATCATGTGCGACTGGATTCGGGAAAGCTCAGCCATGATCACCCTGATAAATTTAGCCCTTTCCGGAATTTCCAAGCCCATTAATTCTTCCATCGCCTCAGCATGAACTAATTCCCAGGCCAATGACTCTAAGACACAAATACGATCAGAAAGCATGGCATTTTGAAGTGGTAATCTATATTCCATTAATTTTTCAAAACCACGATGGAGATAACCAGGATCCGAAAGAGCGGAAATGATCTTTTCCCCTTTTAGTTTTAACCTAACCCCAAAATTCGCAGATCCGGGATGACATGGTCCGAAATACATATTATATTCATCAGTTTTGGGCAAGCGAGAAATTTCTTGATTAATCTCCATAATACCCTCTCTCTCTTTCATTATCCTCATTATAATAATTCTCTCTTACGTATTTATGCCAATCAAAGTCCTTCCTGAAGGGGGGAGGTCCCTGCCAGTTATCAGTAAAAAGTGGTATTAATTTTTGATTTCCTTTAAAATCAATTCCAAAAAATTCCCAGGCTTCCCTTTCATGTGCTTGTGCATTATTTCCCCATATGGAAATGACTGAATCAATGATTGGTTTTTTACGGTCTATCTTAACCGTCATTACCAGAAGTACCTTATCCTGAAAAGACCACAACAGGTAATCAACCTTGAACTTCTTTTCTTCTAGCCAATCACTGACCGATATAGCTGATAAATGAATAAACCCTTCTTTTTTTAACCATTGCGAACAAGCTAATAATTCATCGTTATTAATAGATACCCAGACTCTCTTTGCTCTTTGAATTTCTCCTTCACATTTAAATTTATTTTTTATCTTCTCTAGTATTTCTTTTTCTTTAGATAATTCCTTAGATAATATTTCATCCATCTTATTCCATTTCTCCTACATGCTTAAATATTTTTTCAACTGCTTCAAACACTGCCTCCGGACGGGGTGGGCAACCTGGTATATAAATATTCACAGGGATATAATCATCCAACCTTTTAATGGTATTATAGGAATCCCAATATATTCCACCTGTCATTGTACAGGCACCTAAAGCTATCACTGCTTTGGGTTCAGCCATCTGTTCGTAGATAAATTGGGCTTTCTTCATTGATTTAAAAGTTTGGTATCCGGCAATAAAAAGTGCATCTGCATGGCGAGGCGTACCTGTTATAATCATTCCAAACCTTTCCATATCCCATCTTGAGCCCACAACTGGTACTAATTCAGCAAACCCGCAAGAATTAAACCAATTAAATACCCAGATTGACTTGATTAATTTTTTCATCTTCATTGCTTTTTTACTCATTTTCAATACCATCTTTAATAATTTATCCTTTCATTTATTAAATATTAAAATTGCTTGCTATCCAAAATTTTTCTTAATATTTTGAAAATAAGAAAATACTTTTTTGATTAAAAAAGTTCTCCACCTCAATTCATAAGAAATTACTGATGCAGTCATTTTATATTATCATTTCTATCATTATTAAAAAACTATTTTCTGATATAAACATAAAGTTATGGCTGGCTTTGTTCAAAAATCTGGATGGAAATTTCTTTCATTTCTTCGATAATTCTCTCCATCTTCTTATAATTTTGTATGCACTGTTGGCAGTGTTGGAATCTCTCTTCGGAAAGTGAACGTGTAATTGTTTTACCTTTTTCTTTCCTGGTCCAAATATAGTATGGTCCATGTTTTAACTCTATATTTTCACTGCAACCACAATTTGGTTTTCCACATTTCCGGTATAATGACATAATGCTGCCATTACAAATAAAACCAATTTGGCTTAACTCCTTTTGAAGCTGTTTATATCTGATTTCCAAGTTTTTTTTACTTATTTCTAACATAATAATTATGATTATCCTCAATATTCTTAATTAATATTTAAGTATAATTGACTTAAAGAATGTCACAATTATATTACATAATTTTAAAAAAATCAAAAATATAAATTAATATCCACTTATATTCAATTTTGGTCATTTTCTCTTTTAACTACATCATCTATAGCGTTTTCGTATTTTTGTTGAGAAAATTTTCTCAATGCATCAATAAACTTCATGGTAATATGAGTTTTCGCTCAATCTTTCTGTAGATATACAAATATAAATATATTCATAGAATGAACTAGCAGTTATGAGAAGGTAATAAAAAGTACATTCCCTTAATCCGTGTAATTTGTTTTCCAGATAATTCAGTTTTTTGTCTATAAAATCACTTTCATTACAATCGGGTAAACAGTAATTATAGCAATCAATCTTACAAATTGAAGAGAAGTAACAACTGAAACATCTGCACCTACGTCTGGAGCAATTAAAGACATTCCGGTTAAACCTCCCGGAGCAGTCGCAATAAGAGCAGTAATCATATCAATGTCCCATATTTTGTGTAATAAAAATCCCAACAATATTCCAATAGATAAAAGAAAAACTGCAACCATAAGAGCTGGGATAATTATTTTTTTCAAGCCTACGACGTCATCCATTGTCATCCCCGAACCAATAACCGCCCCAATTAGCATTTGAGTACCATATCTTATTTTTGCAGGTATGAATAGTTTGAAAAAAAATAAATTAAAGAGTGCCACAAAAACAAAAGCACCTGTCAATGCCCCTGCCGGAACAGATAGAACAATGCCAAGCAATCCTCCTATCGAACCGACAAAAATAGTAGCTAAAAATCTAAAAGTGTTATTATTAAAAGACTTTTCTTCACAAGATTTTCCATCTAGATAAATATTTTCCTCATTATTTATGTTTTTATCTTCTAATTTATTTATTCCATTTTTTTTCGCAATAAAAGGTACAATGGTTAAACAGGCTATCATACGAACAACTTGAAGAAGTGCTACAGTTGACATATCCGCACCAAATTCTGAAGAAATAAGAGACATATCCGTTAGTCCACCGGGAGCGCTTCCAAAAAATGCAGTTGCTTTATGTATTCCTGAGATACTGTATATTATATAACCTGAAAACATACTAAGGCTGAGCAAAAAAAAGCTAAAAAACAACATTGGGATAAATATTTTTTTAAGCGATAAAAGGCTGGTACGTGAAATCCGACAACCTATAAGCGTACCTGCTACAATTCTTGAAGCAATAATCATAAATTCTGGTATAAAGCACTTACCCCAAAAAATACTAACAATCATTGAAAAAAACATTGCTCCAAGTATCGGTCCTGCAGGAATTTTAAGCTTTATGAAAATAAAACCTCCTGTTGCCGCTATAAGAAGTGTTATAAGCACAAACATAATCTGGCTGTTGAAAATTATATTCAAATCTATCATAATCTACTGTATTCCCTTGCTTGTTAAAGAAATAAACAACATATTTAATTATTAGTAATCTCATCAAAAAACTTATACTACCATACTTAGATATATATAATAAATGTATGATAAGCAAAATTTACAAATATTTAGACACACTTATTATAATATGGTATTTCCTAAACAATTAATTCTATTGGTTTATTGCACTAATGTCCCAAGAATTTATTGAACATTATACTTTAATTCTTATTCCTCAAATGGTATTTTTATATCCAAAAGAGGAGCATGTTGCTGAGCACCATAAACATCAGTCTCTCCAACACTGCCCGAATCTACCGGTCTTACAATCGTTGCCTTGATAGCATTCGCAGGATCAAATTCAACAAAATAGAGCACTTTTTCAATAGGAATTTGATAAAGATTAGCAATGAGTCCCTTAGTAATCACTTTGCTTTTCTTAACTTTTTTGTAAGTTTCCTCATCTTTAAAAATAATATCAAAAGTTAACTCAAAAGGACCTGCATTCTTACTTCTAATTACTTTCACTAAATCTATAATCGCAACTTCTTTAGTCATTGCCATATTCTCCTTTTAGATTCCTTTCAATTTCAAACATCTACTATCTCTATAGGAAAAACCTCATCAGGATTGTCGATTTCCATCAAATGATGAACATTAAATCTATAAACTGCTCCGGTCGGAATATCAGACGGAGCATAAGGAAAAGCTAAATTACCAGCGGTAGCAACTCTTCCTTGATAAGAATAATGCATTAAAGTAGAGCGCGCAAAGGCGCAAATCGTATTGGCTAACTCTTGTTGTTTAGCTACAACTTCTAAAACAAGGCATAGCTCGTGTGAGGTAATCTCTTTTTGTGGTTCCAATTCTCCCATTACTCCATTCTTTCCATAAACATGGAAGATTACCCTATAATCTTCCGGAGAAATATTACTAAAGTAAGTAAGAACGGTTTTTCGAACATGTTTCTCGCACTCATCAATCCGTCTGATCATAATTGGATCCCTTACACCAGCAATACATATAGTCCGATAAGCTACCTTAATTGCCCCTTCCAGTTTAATGTTAATAACATCACTTTTTTTCAATATGGATCCAGATACTTTTACTGCCCTCTCATCATATTGTTCAAACTTGCATTTTGTAACATCCACAACTCCTTCCGGACCTATAATATGTAAAGGACTTGATTTCTCATATAGTGTATGCGCTGCCACTGTGCTTGGACTACTTTTTCGCATAGGATTAGTAGGTTCTACTATAAAATAATCTTCTCTTAAGTATCCCATCATGCAATCTGATGTAGTCCCGGGAGTAGACGCCATCGCCCCGCATTCTAAAATCTTTCCCATATGCAAAGCCAAACCAGGATCAAAACCCTCTTTAATAGGCAGAGCAGCAAACATGGCAGGATCGTTGGAACGGCCAGCGATAATGACATCAGCTCCCATCTCCAGGGCTTGTATTTGCCAGTAAGTACCCATTACAGCTACGATCCTGGTTGCTTCTTCAATGTCTTTAATATTTAACTCAGGCACAGGCCCCAAAGGTTTAACCTTTCCTTTGGATAACTTCTTTTTAAGATAATCTTTTTCAATTTCAGCATGAATTAAGGCCATTTTAAAATGTAAATGTTGTTCTTTGGCAATTTCTTTTACTATATCTACAGTCCAATTTAAATGAATTTCAGCACCGGAGCCTCCCGCAGAACCAACAATAACCGGTATTTTGTTTTTACAGCCACCTTTCAACATTAAAGTAAGATCTTTTTTAGTTGCTTCTTTGCTCACTATGCCTACTCCTGCTCCTAATTTATGGGGACCGGCATCAGTAGAACCGGCATCAGCTGCTATAACATGAGGTTTCTTTTCCATACCTTTCTGAAAAGATTCCTCCGGAAAGCCGTATCCTAACATACCAACCGGTGACATGATTCTTATTTCCTCCATAATATATTTTCCTTACCTTTCTGCCAGATTTTTATTTCTGTTAAAATTAGAAAATATTTTGGGGACATTCTTAGATATTTTCTGGCAACTTTAAAATCTTCCATAATCCCATTTATCTACACTTGGATGAGAAGTTTTATTCCTACTCCATCCAACAGATTAAAAATTTCAATTTATCAAAAACGTTGCTCTTCTTGGATCAAAGCAACAACCTGGTCTCATACATGCAATTCTTACTCCGCTAGCACGTTGTGGTCCAACCTTTATAAAACTACCCAATGCAGTAAATTTTCCTCCCAAGCCTAAAGGCCCTACTGAACTTTCATTAACTGTATCTGTAATTAATTGTTCATATTCACTTTGGTTGTTTAGATTTCCATCTTTCATGGC
>CAYSAA010000146.1:0-2345 GCA_964428905.1 uncultured Atribacterota bacterium | reverse complement strand
TTTGATATTATCTAAAAGAATTGCCGTATCATATATTTCATCTCCTAGATCCTCCGCTTCAAACTTTATAGTTACTGTGTTTCCCTGGAATGCTGATATATCACATTGAAAAGTTTGCCAACCGGTCATCCAAACATCTCCCATATCAAAAACAATATCTGGTGATACATAGATCAAATCTCCTCCAAACTCTTGGGTTGCTCCAAAGTCTGCGGCAATACTATCCACGGTTTTATATAATAATGTTGTGGTTGAAGCATCATCTACTTTGGTAAGACTTACTTTAAATGGATCCTGAAATATTGAACCAATAAACTCCAAGAACTCCTCAGAGAGGTAATTCCAATCAAACTCCAGTGTTGTATCATTATTCCCTACAGTGAATGTCTGAAATATAGAACCGTATTTATCTGTGTATCCCAAGCCGGTTGAAATAATAGCCATTTTTGACCCCTCAGTGGGCTTTAGGAAAGCAAGAGCAGAAATAATTCTTCCATCACCTTCTTTTTGCCATTTCGAGAAGCCATCTTCAAATCCACCATTGGAAAATGGAATGGAGACTGGTATTTTTACATTTTCCTTACCTTGCATTTGCCAGTAAGTAGTCCCAGTTCTATCGTCCCATTCCCAATTATGTAATCTTTCAACATATGCTTCTCCAGTTGTTTTGCCTTCAATTAAACCTTCTAACACTTCAATTGTCCACGGTATATTTTTACTGAGCCAACTTAAGTCACTGTGCCCATAATATGTAGCAGCCCCAAGTGATTCAAAAGCATCATACCAATTATATCTGGTACTATGACAGCAATTGCTGAAAATTATTGAATTGGGAAATTCTCCTGAAAGATTACTAGAATTTAACCATTTTTTTGTTACACCATATTTCTTACTATAAACTTGTACATCACCACTCCATGATACACCAATTTTATTTGCTATAAAAATTTCACCAGTTATCATTTTCCAAAGATATGTAATGCTACTCCAGATATCCGGTTCTTCACCTGTTACCAGAGTTTCCCTACAAGAACCCCCATGAGCATGCAAAATTACTATACCATAATCTATCATTTTTTTAAGAGCATCAATATCCGCCTGTTCATCTCGATACATTTTAATATTAAAGTCAATACCTGAATTACCCAACAATTGTATATATTCACTTCCAATATCATATCCCCAATATGTGCGGTATGTATAATCGGGGGCGTATACAAATACATTTCGATTGCCTATATATTCAACTCCTGATACATCTTTAAATCCTAGGTAGTCATTAGTATTTTTAGATAAGATATCAATAAAACCACTTCCTCCAGTAGTTTGGTTTTCCAGCGGTATTGGGATATATTCTTCTTGTCTATTTTTGTAATTTGATTGTTTTAATTTTTCTTCTATTCCTGTAAGATCCATTCCGGTTGGTGGTTCTCCCGCATCCAGATTAATTAATTGAATCTCCATTAAAACACCGGTACCAAAGGTTACTTCGATAATATTACCAAATATTTCACATCTTTCCACATAAGATTGTTCAGCCAAATAATCACTTAATATTTGTATGACACCAGATAGATCGGGGGGAGGAGATTGCATAATCTCAATTACCTTTTCTTCTGCAAGATATGATAATTCATCAGTTTCCATAATAATTTGTTCTCTCAAATCTTCAACTACTCTTAAACTGAATTCAACAGAATATTGCTGGTTATCAGATGTGGTTACAACAATCTTCAAGGGGATATCTTTAGAATGTTCTTCATAGAATTCAATGATATTTGAATAAGTTCTATCTCCTTTGATTTCATCCCCATGATTGTCCAGGTCACCATCATCAAACATTTCATCTAATAGAACCCAACTAGTATTTCCGTCCTTCATAAACAATTTTACTGGAGATTCACTCGCTAAATCATCTGGTTCTTTATTCACTAAAATATGAAACCGTACATCTGTCGATTGTAGTGTGAAAATAGTATCAGGGATACATTGAGGATCTCCCAGCCATTCAGGTTCGAAGACTCCATCACTAAAACTAGCGTGAATAGTGTGGTTTTTCTGGACATTTGTAAAGGTGTAGCTTACAACCGATCCCACTGATTCACCATCTACCAGGACATCGGTAATCTGGTAGCCCTCATCTGGGGTTATAGTGAAGGCCCGGCTGTTTCCTTTCTTTACTTTAATACTCCCTTCTGGTTCGATGCTACCACCTGTGCCGGCTGTTGCGGTTATGGTGTAGGTGGGAGTAGTTGGAGTCGGTGCTGGGGGAGTCGGTTCAACCGGGTAAAGGAAATTCCATACTGCTGCTATGACCTCTGCGGACTGTGCCGGATCCTCACCAT
>CAYSAA010000145.1:0-9296 GCA_964428905.1 uncultured Atribacterota bacterium | reverse complement strand
GACGGTTCTTTTGACACAGTTTTCAGACCAAGATAAACTAAAAAATGTAAAAATAAAATTATATGGCAATGGTATTTTTATGATAGATAGTGTAAAATTTGATTAGATTTTTTTCCAGAAAATAACTTGCCATAAACCTGAAAATTGAATCATTTTAAGGATTAGTTTAGATTATCGAAATTTCAATAATATAATTCCATAAATGAATATGTTAAAAATGTAGGTATGTTAACAAGATTATCAGAGTGGATATCATAAAAAAACTGAAAAAATAAAAGAGGGGTTGTGAGTGATTTTATTCCTCTGACTTTCTTAAATATATTGCATTAAAATCTGGAAGAAAGAAAGGAATGAATAACAATGAGAGTAACTGCCAGTGCTGTTAGTGGAATTATTTTATTAATATTGGGTGTTGTTCTATTGCTATCCAACATTTTGGGAATTAAGATTAACTTCTTTCGCTTGTTTCCGGGTGTTATCCTGGTGATTTTGGGTATCGTTGTTTTATTTGGACAATTTGGAAGTCACCATGAGGCCATTTTTGATCGGAAGAAGATGGATATGAATGAACCTTTTGGAGAGAAAAATATTATTTTTGCTGAAGGTATTATCGATCTTAATGATATAATTGAACTGCAATCATCTAAAAAGTTAAAAGTGAATGTTATTTTTGGTTCAGGTAGGCTCATTCTTAATCCCGAAATTCCTTCAGTAGTACATGCCAGTTCTGTATTTGCTAATCTGGAATTGCCACAACATTCAGTCAGTTTTATCGGTTCTACTGAGTATCGGTCAGGGGATATACAGGCTGACAAGCCTTTTTTGGATATTGAAGCCAATGTCATTTTCGGGCAAATGAAAGTGATGAAACCAGAACAATAAGAGCTTAGTGTAATTGAAATGAAGATAAGTTCGGAACAGATAATAGAACTGACAGAAAAGTTTGTACATGATTTTCTTCAAAAAGAGCAGACCGGTCATGATTGGTGGCACATCCAGAGAGTAAGAAAACTGTCCTTAAAAATTGCAGCAGAAGAAAAAGCAGATTTTTTTATTGTAGAAATGGCAGCCTTGCTTCATGATATTGGTGATTACAAATTTTTTGGTGGTAATGAACAAAAGGGGCAAAAAGTTGTAGCACAATTTCTGCATTCTTTGAGCCTGTCCCCCAAAGTAACCAGGAAAATTCTGAATGTTACGACCAATGTTTCTTATATGAAAACCCTTTCTGAAGAAGAACAATTCCATAAGGAGAAAAAAAGTGTAGAGTTTATGGCTGTTAGTGATGCTGATCGCCTGGATGCCATGGGCGCAATCGGTATTGCCCGTGCTTTTACTTATGGTGGTTATTATCACCGTCCGATTTACGACCCAAATGTCCCTCCCAATCCTAATATTTCCCGAGAGGAATACAAGACGAATGAGGCACCCTCGATTAACCATTTTTATGAGAAATTATTAAAGCTGAAGGGTATGATGTATACTTCATATGGCAAACAACTGGCTAAGGGGAGGCATTATTTTTTAGAAGAATACCTGAAACGCTTTTATGCTGAATGGGAAGGAGAGAAATAAGGAGCATTTATTTTGTCAAAAGTTTGTTGGCATCATACAAAACGGCTTATCGTTTGTCCCTTTCAATATAGAGATTCCAATCAATTCTTTCTGTTGTTAACTCACTCCCAGGTGAATTTTTCTCTGGGAGCATCTCGTTTTTTGTCCAGCCCTCATCTGGTTAAACAGTTTTTAGAACAAATATCTAGAAAAAGGGATTCCGTTCAGTCGTGGTTATTATATTCTATCTTTGATAGAAATAACCATCAATTAATTGGCGGATGTGGTTTTAAAATTAATTCAAAATACATTAATGGCGAGATATTTTATCTACTCTTCCCTGAGTACTGGGGAAGGGGATTAGCGGTAGAAGCCTGCCGTCCCTTACTGGATGAAGCCTTACATAAATTTGGATTACAAAAGGTCTATGCCCTTATTTTACCGGAAAATATCAGGGCACAAAGAGTAGCAGAAAAGCTTGGTTTTAAATATTTGAAAATGATTCATTTAGATCGCTATGGTCAGAGGAGAATAGTTGGGCAGTGGATCCTTGATGTTTGTGTTGACCTCTCAGTTTTTAACCAAAGTTAAATTTTATTCTCGACCTTCAGAAGAAGGGGTTCACAAGCCAAGGAGTCAGAGAGGGCATAAAAAAGCAAAATTACTTGGGCATGGTTCTATTGTTGTTCCGGGGAAAAATATTTTTGACTACCAATAAAAATCTATTGACAAAATATTTATTAAAAGGTATAAGTAAATTAGGTTATAAAATAGCACACAGGTCGATATAGTCATGCAATATAATTGGTTCCTTGTCAAAAGATTTTAAAGAAAGAGGTGCCAGAATGGCCAAAGCCAAAGACAAAGGTAAAAAAACAAAAGAAACCCAAAAAAAGAAAAAATAATAACCATAAATCGAACTTCTAACTGATTATTCACAGTAATCAGTTCAGATAAATCGCAAATTCTAAACCATTTCAAAAACCCTGAACCACCCCTCTGGTCTCAGGGTTTTTGAAATGTGGGATATAATAGTTTAAAATCTGCTTTCAGATTTCCTAGTCATGATGAAGCAAGGATTTTCCTGGCAGTTAATGCCTGTTTAGCATATCTCTTAGGAGTGTTGGGCTTGCTAATATTTTCCCTACCAATAAAATAATTTCATTTGCTTTTTTGATGCCATAACTCTTTAAGAAAGATTTTCCGCCTACAGTAAGGGATGCAATAAGACTGAGTACAAATAAATCAATCCAACTCCTGGGGAGCTGCCAATTATTAGCCATCTTGATAATAATAACCAACCCTAAAGAACCGCTTATAATTCCACAAATATCACCAACAATATCACACATGAAATTTGAAACCCGGTTAGCATGTCTCACTAAAAAAAGCCCTTTTTTGGCACCGAATACCTTTTTTGATGCCTTGGCATGAAATGGTTTTTCTTTGGCAGCCGCAGCTGCAATACCAACCATGTCACTGATAACACCGATAAAAATAATGACAATAAGTATGATTACTGCCGGGAAGAAGGAGATTGATTCAATCCAGGAATAAGAAAGCAGTGCAACCACGATGGTTAGTACAAATGTAAAGAATGTGATTAATAAGCTTTCTTTAAAATTTTTCAAAATAGGCTTACCTTAAAATAATAATCAAATGCTAAAAATGTATCAGCTGATTATTATTAATCAGAAAATGGATGGTGATATACCAAGTCAATGTTGCGGCTTAGGTCCAGTAGGTTTTCCCCCGGAATAACCTGCTGTTACCAGACAGGCGGTTTCCCCTTCATATTCCGGCTATACAGTCACCCGGTATAGGACTGGATTGCCACTGAGGCCACACTTAAATCCCTGGTATACCCGGTTTAGCACCGACAGCCTAGAAGTTTTCCTTCAAATACGCTCTGTTCCTTAGCTTCTTTAGCAGCCCAGGTTTCAGCTAGCGTAATAGCACCGGGATCCTCGATGCTTACCTAGTTCTTATGCTTCCCCCTGAGCCACGCAAAGCAGGCTACGCTGTACCCATCTTGCAACAGATACAGGTTCGCTCATATGCCTTGCCATTGGCAAATAAGCCTCCACGGGAAAGGGGTCTACGCCCGCATGCCATTGCGGATCGCCCCTAACCCTTAACTCCCAGCATCAACTCCCGACTGGGCGTCAGCAGCCAACACCAGGAACTTCATCGATGTGCCCTTGACGGATTTTTAGCCCCGCCTTCAGAAACAGGGTATTAACTAGGATACTGCACCATCCATTTCAATTTAAAATTTTTTGTATAAGTTAAAACAAAACCTAATATATTTTTAGTAAAATAAAGAAAATTCCAGTATTAAAAATAGTATTTATATCAACTACCTATATTATACTGGATAATCTTAAAAATACAAATTGTAAATAATGATATAATAGATTAAAATGATGCTGAATAAGTAAAAGTGAAGTCAATCGTTATTCTAGATGCTTTTTGGGAGGTGCAATATTTGGATGTATAAAAAATTGTTCATTTTATTAATTATTGTTCTTGTTGGATTGGGAGGGTTTTATTTTTACCAGCGTTCTAATTCCCAAGAAGCAACCTATATCCGGGTTCAGCAAGTAGACTATTATGACAAAATACTAACCACCGGAACGGTTCTTCTAGAAGGATTAACTGAAACAAAAACTGAGGTATCCGGAAAGATTGTAGAACTTCAGGCAGTTGAAGGTGATGAAGTTAATCAGGGACAAATCCTTCTGAAATTTGAAACCATTGATGTCTATTTAGATTTAAAACAGGCTGAAGCCAGTTATTCCCTGGCAAAATCACGTTATGATGAGATTGTCAATACTACTTGTCCTACCTCTCAAGAGCAGTATCGCCAAGCCCAATTAGCCACACAGGAACTCCAGGAAAAAGTAATCAGGTATGAGCGATTGTATTTACAACAGGCAATTGCCCAAGACAGACTGGAAGAAGCAAGACATCAACTGGAATTACAACAATCAACAACCGAAATTCAAAAAAAATTTATGGAATCCTGTGCCGAGGGTGGTGCAAAGAGAGAAACTGCTCTGGCAGAGATGGAATCAGCACAAACCCGGATTGATCTTCTTAGAAATAGACTAGATAAGCACACTATCCTTTCTCCAATTAACGGTATTATTATTGAGCAGTACAAATCGATAGGTGAATATGCCATGATAGGAGAGAACCTTTTTACTATAGCAGAAAAAAATAGTAAATATGTAGAAATCGAGCTGGATGAGAGAAATCTTCCCCGAATCAGCCTTAATCAGACTGTATTTGTATCAACTGAATTTTCTCCGGAAAATAAGATAGAGGGAATGATTTATTATATAGCTCCCTCAGTGAATTCAGATAAAGGAACTGTACAGATAAAAGTAAAACTGATGGAAGACAATGATTACTTAATCAAGAATCTGACAGTGCGTTGTGAAATTATTTATGCCGAATATCCGAATGCCCTGGTGATTCCTCAGGAATATATAGTAAGTGATGAAGGAAATTATTTTGTTTTTTCCATTCTTGATGGACGATCAAAAAAGAGAAGTGTTATTATTGATAATCCCAATGCCCAGGAAATTAGAGTAATTGAAGGTGTTAGATTGAATGAAATTATTCTTAATCCGGCAGGACTAGAGAATGGTATGGAAGTTGTTTTAAAAGATTAAAAGATATGAAAGGAATATGAATGCTTTTCTCCTTACGTGTTGCACTTAGGTTTCTGATAGAAGGAAGAAACCAATCTTTATTTATTGTAATCGGTATTGCAGTTGGTGTCTCTGTTATTATTTTTATCGGTGCCATTATCACCAGTCTGCAGTCAAACCTGATTGAACAAACATTGGGTAATAGTGCCCATATCACTATCAGTGAAAGCAGTGATATTTTTAGAGACATTAGACAGGTTTCTCGTTTTGGGTTGATTGAAAGTCAACTGGCTAAAACAGCTGATTTTCAGGATTGGCGTCCTGTTTTAAATAATTTAGAAAATAATGCTCAGTTTACTGCCATTTCTCCGGTACTGGATGGAAATGGTTTTTTAGTGAAAGGAGGAGAGGATACTTCGATATTATTGAGGGGAGTAGAGTTGGATCGCGCTAATCGGATTTATCAGATTTCAGAACGAATCATCAAAGGAAATGATGTGCTGGAAGGAAATCAAATTCTCATCGGCAAAGACCTGGCAGAAGATTTTAAGCTTAATGCGGGAGATGTAGTATCAATTGCTTTAGCCAATAATGTGCGGGAAAGATTTAGTATTCAGGGGATATTTGATTTTGAGAACCAATCTATCAACAGTAATTGGATATTTATTGATTTAAAAAGGGCCCAAAAATTATTGGATAAAGAAGATTATATTTCCAGGATTGAACTGCAAATGAATGATGTTTTTGCTGCTGATCGGATTGGTCGTGAATTATCTTTTCAGCTGGGTGGCTTATTAGTGGAAAATTGGAAAGAACAGAATGCCCAGTTATTAAATGCTTTAAGTAGTCAAAGTGTATCAAATTATATTATTCAGATATTTGTTTTGTTAGCGGTAACTCTGGGAATTTCCAGTGTTCTAGGGATTTCTGTTATTCAGCGTTCTCGTGAGCTTGGAATTTTAAAGGCGCTTGGTATTAAAAATAATAGTGCGCGCATGATATTTATTTTTCAGGGAGCTATTCTGGGATTTTTTGGGGCTTTATCCGGCACGGTGCTTGGCATTTTGTTAATTAATGCTTTCACAAATTTTGTAAGTATTTTTTCTATTGAGGTACAGTTATCTCAAATCATATTTATTATCATTATAACTACTCTTGCCTGTATTGTATCTGCTGTTATTCCTGCCAATAGTTCGGCCAGATTAAATCCAATTGAGGTGATCAGAAATGCCTGATAGGAAAAAGATTTTATTAGAAGCAAAAGAAATAAGAAAAGTTTATGGAAGGGTTATTCAAACTGTAGCCTTAAAAAAACTTAATGTTAAATTGGAACAAAATGAGTTTATAACCTTAATTGGACCTTCCGGGTGCGGGAAAACAACTCTGGCCAATATCCTGGGTGCTCTGGACCAACCAACTTCGGGAGAGATTTTTTTTCAGGGAGAGCCATTAGGGAAGATGAAACAAAATCAACTGGCTGATTTCAGAAATCAGCATGTTGGTTTTATCTTTCAGTTTCATTTTTTACTAAAAGAATTTACTGCCCTGGAAAATGTATTGGTGCCAACCTGGATTAAACATCAATTAACATCAGCTAAGAAAGTTAAAAGAGCGAAAGAATTGTTAGAATTGGTTGGACTCAAAGAGAGAATGAATAATAAAGGAAATAACCTATCCGGTGGTCAGCAGCAACGTGTGGCCATTGCCCGTTCACTGATTAATGAGCCTTCCTTGATTCTGGCAGACGAACCTACCGGAAATTTGGATTCTTCCAATACAGACCAGGTATTTGGTCTATTAAAGAAAATAAATCAGGAAATAGGAACTACCTTTTTAATCATCACTCATGAGCGGCATATTGCCGCTAAATCCAATCGGGTGGTGGAAATGCTGGATGGTGAGATTATTAAGGATTTTGCGAATGACCAGGAAGATGAAGATAAAGAATGGTTATCCATTGCACCTGAGTATTGCAAACTATACCAAAAGGATGATTCTAAAGTAGTTCACCTCAGGTAGTTTTTTTTGTTTATTTCAGAGTAAATATTAGTAAAAAATAAGGAGGAAGTATGAGTAAAAAAGATCGTAAAATTATTCTAATTGCTCAATGCTTAGTTAATCCTTACTGCCGTGTTCATATCCTGGGACAGAATTTTCCTTTATCACATGAATTGATGAACTATTTAATGGAAAAGAAGGTAGGGATTATACAATATCCGTGCCCTGAAACCACTGCTATGGGACTAAAACGTAATCCTCAAGGAAGACAGCAGTATGATAATATTTTTTTCCGGGCTCACTGCAAAGAATTATTAAAAGTACCCATGTTGATGGTAAGTGAATTTATTAGAAGTAATTATCGTTTAGTCGGATTTATCGGATTAGAAAACAGTCCTACCTGTGGGATACATTGGGGAAAACACAAGGTGAATCGCTATAATACTGAATCACCTAACCCAGTAGACAATCCAAAGCCAGATGAACCAATATTGATGGGAATTATGGCGGAAATCTTATCAGAAGAACTAAATAAGGAAGGAGTGAGTGCCCCATTTTTTGAATTACCGGTCAAAGCGCCTCCTGATTCAGAAAAAAGGCAGAAATTTTGGCAGGATTTAGTAAAAGAGGTTGAACCTTATAAAAAGGAGTTTGAAAATGAATAAAAAAGTGTTCTATTTTGTTGTTATTATTGTTGTGATCGGTTTGTCTTTAAGTGGTTGTGCTATTATCGGATCACCGGTTCTGGATAATATACAAACAGTTGATCAAGTTGATCTGGAGCGATATACAGGGGTATGGTATGAAATTGCCAGTTTGCCTACCTGGTTTGCTAATGATTTAGTTTGTGTAACTGCAACTTATACCTTACAGGATGATGGGAAAATCGAGGTAGTCAATCAGGGATTCCAGAGTACGCCGGATGGTAAGGTAGATAAAATTACCGGAACTGCCTGGGTTCCCAATCCTGATGAACCAGGACAATTAAAAGTCAGTTTCTTTCCGCTAATTTCCAGTCAGTATAATATTATCGCTCTGGATGAAGTAGATTATTCTTATGCGATGGTAACCGGGAGAAATTATACATTCTTATGGATTTTATCCCGAACTCCCCAAATGAATTCAGCGACTTATGATATGCTTATTCAACAGGCAGAAGACTGGGGTTATGATGTGAGTAAGATTGAAGTAACACCACAGATCTGTTCTGATTAATTTAATGATAATCAATGGTGATAAAACAATAGAAGTGGGATAATGATAAGTGAAGGGGTCAGTGGTACTCGATTAGCTGACCCCTCATAGTTTGGGCATAATTTTTAAAAATTACAAGCTATTTTTTTTCTACTTTGTTAATTCAGAAGTACAATTTGGACACCGTTTTGCCTTCATGGGAATCATGGTAAAACAATAAGGACATTCCTTGGTCGAAGGAGGAGGTGTCTCTTCTTTCTTTTTCATGCTATTTACCTTGCGAATGACCAGGAAGATGGCAAAAGCAATAATCAGAAAACTAATAATTGTATTGATAAATAAACCATAATTCAAGGTAACAGCGCCGGCTTCCTGTGCCTCGGCAATCGTGAGATAGGGACCAGCTGATGCTCCTGCTTTAAGTGTAATAAATAGATTGCTAAAATCAATTCCTCCCAAGAGAAGACCAATAGGTGGCATGAGTACATCATGGACAAAAGAGCTTACAATTGTTCCAAAAGCAGCCCCAATAACAATCCCAACTGCCATGTCCAGGACATTTCCCCGCATAATAAATTTCTTGAATTCATTTAACATATACAAATATCACCCCTTATAATAATTTATATTATTAAAAATAAATCGATTTTGTAAATGAAAATGAGAATTTCTTATTCATTTTCTTTGATGCGTACTAAGGCGCTTGCCATACCAAAATTTTTGCCAATTTCCGTCAGCCTCTCGAAAGACAAGAAACAAGTAAAGGCAAGAAGTAAAACTTCCCAATACCATCATAAGAATAAACCAAATCAGAGAGTTTAAAAAATGATTTTCTCTATAAATAATCCAGGCAGTAAAAATGAAAAAACTAATATAAATATCAATCAAGGT
>CAYSAA010000144.1:0-2739 GCA_964428905.1 uncultured Atribacterota bacterium | reverse complement strand
TACCTGATTTGAACGATCAGATAAATCGAATACACGTTCAACAAAGTCAGGTCCGGGTAAATGCAGTTGCCCTTTTGGAATTGTCTTAGATTTATGTTCCAATAAATAACTTGCATCTTCTCCTACGATTTTCTCAATTTCATTATAATTCATTACTCTTACCTCCTATTAAAATAACTTCATTTAATAATTCTAAATTTAAGCAGTCAGAATTATTGTAAATTATTATTCTTCTAATTAATACTAGTAGACGTTATAATTCTTGATTTTCTCTACTCTTTTATTTTGATACATATTCAAAATTTCTGCAACATTGGAAATCCCGATTATTTGCCAATAACCTTTCATGTTTCTCATTTTAACTTCAACTATAAAATTTGTATCTTTGGCATCATCAAAATAGGTTAAACCAACATGGGCTATATTTCCATTTATTTCAGTATAATTGATTGATTGTTGATCCCACTGTTCAGGGTCAATTTTATCCTTAATTAAATTAATAACTAATGTGGAAATATCGTTTTTATTATCAGGGTCATTGCCAGGCCACTGCCCTGTAGCAATATAGCCAAGTACCTCTTCCTTGATTATTTCTTTTATATTTGGTTTCACTACTGAAAGCAAGGTATTACCTATGTCGCTACGTATCTCGTTCCATCGGCTTCCAGTTGCTTCTCCAGCAGTATAGTACTGCAAGGTTTGAACAATGACTTCATCTACGGTTGCATCCAAATCAACATATTTATTAAAAGCAATTATATCACGTTTATTAATTGCCTTTTCCAATTGTTTTAAAGAATATACAGGAGAAAGTATCATTTTCCAAACGAATATCCCACTAAGAATTATGACAAGCAAGATAAAAATAATAAAAAACCATTTTTTCATATTTACTGTAACTCTCCCAGTTAAAATAGATTTTCAGAATCATCATAGTAATATCAGACTTCATAATGAAAAATAATTAAAATATAAATTTCATTTTTTATTTTAACACATGAATAGGATGACCCAAGATACCTTCAGCTGTTTCAGCAATAGTTTCAGCCAAGGTTGGATGTGCATGTATTGTACCGGCAATATCAGCAGCTGTACATTTCTGCTGTACTGCCAAGGTGGCTTCTGCAATCAAATCACTGGCATGGGCTCCAATTATATGTACTCCAACCACTTGCATGTCTTTAGCACTGGCAATTATCTTTACAAAGCCATCTTTTTCATCCATTCCCAATGCCTTCCCGTTTGCCCGATAAGGAAATCTAAAAATGTTAATTTCTGAAAATTTTTCCCTTGCCTCATTTTCATTATATCCAACACTGGCAACTTCCGGATTGGTAAAAACACAAAACGGGACTACACGATAAGACATAGGTCTATCTATACCTGCAATGTGCTGTACAGCAACCTGTCCTTGCATCATAGCAACATGTGCAAGCATTTTTTTGGCCACTACATCTCCGATAGCATAAATTCCTGGAATATTGGTTCTCATATATTCATCAACTTTAATTCCTTCATTTTCCAACTCAATACCTAATTCTTGGACATTTAAACCTCCAAAATCCGGTACTCGACCGGTAGATATCAACAACTTTCCAACTGATATTTCTTCTTTTTCTACTTCGTCTTCTTTATTTTTTATATACACTGAAAGTCCATCACTCTTTGAAACAACTTTTTCCAACTTGCTACTTAACAAAAAAGTTATTCCTTGTTTTTTTAATATATTAAATAATGAATTTGCAATTTCTTCATCCACCGGTAATAAAATCCTTTTTAAAATATCCAACACACATACCTCGACCCCGAAACTATTAAAAATAGAAGCAAACTCAACACCAGAGTAACCGGCTCCTATTATCAACATTTTTTTTGGAAGGCTTTGCAAGGTTAATGCCTCATTGGTATCAATAATATCCCGATTATTATCGATTCCTGCAACATCAATTTTCCGCACTGCTGATCCGGTTGCAATAATAACATTTCTGGTCTTTAAAGTCTCTTGTTCGCCATTATTTAGATAAACTTTTACCTCTGTCGATGAAATTAAGTCAGCTGTGCCTTCTAGCACATTTACCTTTCTAGCCTTAAGGAGGCTTTGCACACCCATAGTCAAACGATTGACAATATTATCTTTTCTCTGGATTATTTTATTAAAATCAAAAGAAATATTTTCTGCGGACAATCCATATTTACTGGCATTTTTAAGATATTCCCATATTTGAGCTGAACTTGCCAGAGACTTTGTTGGGATACAGCCGTGATTTAAACAGATTCCACCAATTTTATCTTTTTCTACCAAAGTAACTTTTAATCCCAGCTGTGCTCCTTTTATAGCTGCTACATATCCCCCAACTCCTCCTCCAATAATAACAACATCCATATCCGCCACGGAATAATTCTCCTTCTTATTTTTTTTCTTTAAATAAAAACTATTATTTTTAAGTATTTTACAACGATTGTTATTTTTTTTAAAATAGATTCTGATTATAATGCATCATGTAAAATTAAAAGCAGATTAGTATATCCTAACCTGCTTTTAATATAAACAGCATATTTAAAATAATTTAAATCAATCCTATAAAATTCAGAAATTTTACCCTTTCTAATATATATTAATTAAATTATTTTACACCAAGTTCATCTAATAAAGGTATTAACTCTGCTGCTGAGTAAGCCACCGCCGGTCCACCACCCATAAATACAGAAACACTGGCAGCTTCTAAAATTTCAGAACGG
>CAYSAA010000143.1:0-5357 GCA_964428905.1 uncultured Atribacterota bacterium | reverse complement strand
TATGTTGGGATGATTTTTCAATTAACCGATGATTGCATGGATTTTGAAACAACTAAAAATATTGCCAAAAAACCTGTACAGTCGGACTATGAAAAAAATGTTATAACCTTGCCGTTAATCCATGCATTTAAGGAATTGGAAGATTTTAAAAACAAGGCTAAAGAAGAACGGTTAACCAGAGCGAAAATCAATATAATGGTTAGAAAAGCCGGAGGCCTCTTATATACAAGAACCTTGGCCAAAAAATATTACAAAAAAGCAGTTGACTCACTGCAGAAACTTGGGATAACAGAGGATAAAAAAGAAAAGATAATGTCAATTATCGATAAAGCTTATCGCGTTTTTTAGTTATTTTGTTTTAAAAAAAGATAAAGAGTAGTTATAAAATAAAGATATGTTGGAAAAGTTTTTAAGCTTTATAGAAATCAAGACCAAAATTACCAGTGTCTTTGCTTTTTTGCTGGCTTTGGCATACCTTTTTTATATTAAACAACCAATTGATTGGCTAGCAACTTCGGTGTTTTTTGCTTCCATGTTTATTTTTGATTTGGCAACAACGGCTATTAATAACTATATTGATACCAAAACCAACCATCAGACTTTACAGTTCAAGCGCAATTATGCCCTGGTTATGTTATTATTACTATTGGTAACTAGCACAGTTTTGGGAATTTATTTAGTAGTCCTTACCGATATTATCGTGCTGTTCATGGGTGGAATATGTTTTTTATCCGGGATCCTTTATACATTTGGTCCCATACCTATATCCAGGTTGCCTTTAGGTGAAATAGTATCGGGGTTATTTTACGGATTTTTTATACCTTTTCTGATGTTGTATATCAATATGCCGGAAGGAACGTTTTTAACATTTGATTTGAATGCCACCTCAATGGCTTTGTATCTCAAACTGAATATTTTACCTATTATAACCATAATCTTGTTGTCGGTTGCACCGGTGTGCACTACAGCAAATATCATGCTGGCAAATAATATTTGTGATTTAGAAAAAGACGTCAAAGTTAAGAGGTATACATTGCCTTACTATATAGGAGACAAGGCAATTCCCTTATTTGCCTGGATTTATTATGTAACATACATTGCAACTATCCTGATGGTGTTATTAAATATTCTATCTCCTCTAGTCTTATTATCATTTTTAAACATTTTTCTAGTGAATAAACATATTAGGCAGTTTTATAAAGTGCAAAATAAAGAGACTACTTTCTTAGTTTCGATAAAGAATTATATCATCATAATGGGAAGCAATACATTATTGATTTTTTTCAGTGGATTATTATAGTGTTAAGAGAAAAATTAAAATATTTTAAAAAATATGATCTATTCATCATTTTATTTATATTCATCATTAGTTTTTTATCCTGGTTTTTCTATCAGTATTTTATGCCAGCTGAACCACCCAAGGCAGAGATTTATTATTATTCAAAATTAGTAAAAACAGTTGATTTAGGAAACGGTATAGAACAAGTTTTTTCTATAGAAGAAAATCCCAATGTAGTATTTCACCTGTTTGAAGATGGGGGTATTTGTTTTGAAGAATCTGACTGTCCACATAAATTATGTGTAAAGGCAGGAAAACTATCTAGGCCAGGCGAATTTGCAGCCTGTCTACCTAACGGGATAATATTAAAAATTGTTACTTCCGAAAACAATGACAGGGAAGTAGATATCGTGGTTGGAAATTAAAATGAATTTGAAAGGATAGCATGGATACTTTTCCTTTGTCAGAAAAAATGAATAGAATCCAAATTCTGGTTTTTAGTGGATTGTTGTTTGCCATTGCATTAATACTTTCTTTAGTTGAGAGTTTGCTTCCCATTATGCCGATTGCAGTGCCAGGTGTTAAATTTGGTTTATCAAATATTGTGGTAATGTATGCTATCTTTTTTTTAGGTGCCAAGCAAGCTTATTCTATTGCTATTTTAAAAGCAATTTTCGTTTTTTTTACTAGAGGTTTTATAGCGAGCACATTAAGCCTTTCCGGAGGGATGTTGTCAATTACCTGTATGATCTTAATACTTTTTTTATTGAAGGAAAAGGTTTCTTATCTAGGAATCAGCGTTGTAGGTGCAGTTTCTCATAATATAGGTCAATTTCTAATAGTTTCCTTAATCTATGTAGGTGTAAGCATGTGGGCTTATCTTCCCGTTTTATTGATATCCGGTGTTATTGCAGGTTTGTTGACGGCAACATTATTAAGGATTCTTTTACCAGTACTCAAAAGACTGGTATAATATAAAATAATACTAACAATTTTAAACAATAAGATAATATGAGGAAAATAATAGTATTGTCAATATTAGTAAAAAATAGGAGGAAAAAAATGAATAGATTAGCAAGTAAAAATACGAAGAGAAGAGGGAATATATTAAAAATAGTTTTATTAATACTAAGTGCTTTCATTATTGTATTTGCATTACATGGATGTGGGGCAGAAGAGGAAGAGGGTGCTACTGAAGAAATTTCCGAAATAAGCGAAGAAGCAACTACTGAAGATACTGAAGAAAGCTCTGAGATAGGTGAGCAAACAGCTACAGAAGATGTTGAGGAATCCACCGAGGTAAGCACTGGTGCGAAAACTGGCTTGGCTGTAGATACCTCAATTGAAAAATCAACTGATGCGGGAGAAGAGGAAGATGGTTTAGCTCAGGTTGATTCAGTGATTGTAGCAGTTATTGCTGATTCGGAAAATCGGATAGCTAACTGTGCTATTGATTCAGCACAGACTAAAATAAACTTCTCGAACTCAGGTGAGATTGTTACACCTCTTGATAAAGAATTTGTCGGTAAACAAGAACTTGGGGAAGAATATGGAATGATTGTTGCCTCTTCTATAGGAAAAGAATGGAACGAGCAGGCAAGTGCTCTTTCTAACTATGTGATTGGTAAGACAGTGGAGGAAGTGAAGGGAATTGCAGTTAACGAAGAAGGGACACCTACTGAGTCAGAATTGACCTCATCTGTCACAATGCATATTTCAGATTATATTACAGGAATGGAAGAAGCCGTTGCCAATGCAGAGAATCGTGGAGCAGAAACAGATGACAAACTGGGGATTGGAGTAATTACTACTATCGACCGATCTGGGGATGCTACAACCGAGGAAGAGGGTCAGGCACAGGCGTATTCAACTTATGCGGCGGTTACTTTTGATCAGGATGGTATAATCACCAGCTGTATGATCGATTCTTCCCAGAGTAATGTTAATTTTAACCAGGAAGGAGAAATTACTACAGATTTATCCATATCTCCAAAGACTAAAAATGAATTGGGAGAGGATTATGGAATGAAGTCTGTTTCAGAAATCGGCAAGGAATGGTATGAACAGGCAGATGCATTTGCAGAATATGTAGTCGGAAAAACGGTGGAAGAAGTAAAGGGAATTTCCCTAAACGAAGAAGGTGTGCCCACTGAATCAGAATTAACCTCTTCGGTAACCATCGATATCGGCTCTTTTCTTAAAGTACTTGAAAAGGCTTACGATGCAGCGAAATAGGCAGAAGCTAATTTTAGAATAATCTTTAATAAACATAAGTAAATCTATAGCTAAAAAGAGAGGCAGAAAATTAACCTGTCTCTCTTTTTAGTTAACCATAAAAATATCAAGATAATCCATATGATCATGTTTCATCTGAAATCTAAAAGAGTACTATTGTTTGTAAATATTCAGTTCAAATAGTAGAAAAAGGTTAACTAAAAATAATTAGAGAATGAACCCCTTTTAGAGGTTCTTAAAGCCATCTGCTTTGCGGGTGCGATATTTACACTATTTAAAAGATCCTTAATTGAGAGTAAATCACGGGAAAGTCAGCTCCTTAAAACTCCGGGAAAGAAAATTTAATGAATAAAATAATGAATTTATATTCTAGCAGGCAAAAAAGATATGTAAGAATATTTTTTATTATCATTACCTTTGTATTCATATTGAACCTAACAGCTTGCCAGGGTCAGCAAAAAAAGCGATATGAAGCTCAATTTCTATTGTTATTTGATACAGTTACCCAGATTGTGGCATATATGGATAGCAAAGAGGAATTTAACGCACAGGTAAATCAGATATATAATGATTTAGAGGAATATCATCAGCTCTATGACATATACAATGAATATGACGGCCTTGTAAATATTAAGCAAATCAATGATAAGGCCGGAGAAGAACCGTTAAAGGTTGACAAGCGAATCATTGATTTGCTTCGATTTGCTAAAGATGTCTATAAAAAGACAGATGGAAAAGTAAATGTCGCACTTGGTTCTGTTTTATCTATATGGCATCATTATCGGGAAATGGGTATACAGGACCCGGAGAATGCTAAACTACCGCCAACGGATTTGCTTAAAGAAGCAGCCCGGCACACGGACATTAACAAGGTCATCATTAACGAACAGGAATCCATTGTGTTTCTTGAAGATCCCGAGATGAGTCTTGATGTTGGTGCGATTGCTAAAGGATATGCCATAGAGCAGGTAAGCAAGAGGGCAATCAAAAGAGGATTTATCTCTGGACTAATCAGTGTTGGAGGGAATGTTAAAATAATTGGGAGAAAAAATTCAAACGGAGAACTGTGGAATGTAGGTATTCAAAACCCGGAAACCCTAAACGAAGAAACAAACCTACTTGTAGTCTACCTGTCAGACCATTCCCTGGTAACCAGTGGTAACTACAGTCGTTATTATACAGTTGACGGAAAGAAGTACCACCATATCATTGATCCGGAGACATTGTATCCTGCTGAGTATTATACTGCTATTACTGTCACATGCGAAGATTCGGGCGAAGCCGATGCTTTGTCAACTGCGATATATAATATGCCGTTAGAACAAGGACTGGAATTGATTGAGAGTATGTCCAACATAGAGGCTTTTTGGGTATTGCCCAATGGTGAGCAAAAATTCAGTTCAGGTTTCCAAAGACTGTTAGCTAAATAAGATGCTAAAATAGAAGTTGACCTGCCGGAAAATTATCAGTTTACTAATTCAGTCAAGGAAGAGATTCTAGACCCGAACTTTATCCAGTTTATGGAATTCCTCATCCATTTTATTCCAAATATTATTAATTTAATGTTTATTGATTTCAGATTTAAATATACCTTAAATAAATTGGTTTTGCCATAAAGATAAAGATGAGCTAACTGAAAGATTTTTTACCTGAAATCCTGAATAGAGGCAAGATAGCTTATGGTAATGGAATTTCAAAAAATTCAATATCATAAGCTAATCATTTCTTAAATAAAACAATAATATTACGCTAAGCCAAATTTTAACCTAGAGCATACCATTTCAATCATTTTTATACTTTAAGCAAAAAAGTATGTTAGGGGTTCTCAAGGGGAAGAATTCCC
>CAYSAA010000142.1:0-20777 GCA_964428905.1 uncultured Atribacterota bacterium | reverse complement strand
TTCCTGTTCCTTCATTATTTCGTTCTCTACCTGATTTTTAAAATTATTGTTTATGTTTTAATACAAACCTTTACTTACCAAAATATTAATTTCATCACCGGCTTGAATATTTTCTCCCGGCATGGGTGTTTGGGCAATAATTTTACCCTGTGTTAATTGGTGATGCATTGCATAGGCAATATTTCCAAGTCGGTAGCCATTTTCTGATAGCAGTATTTCTGCTTCCCCAACAGTCTTCCCAAATAAATCAGGGATTTGAGTAGAAATACCGGTTTCTCTGATTTCAACCTCTACTGTACGATTCTTTTTTATCTCAGTGCCTGCATCGGGATTCTGACTTATCACGAAAAAACGGTCACCTTCCCGGAAGAGATGGTCATCAGTGATAGCCATCTTTAAACCAAATTGGTGTAAGGTCTGCTGAGCAGCATTAAGTTCCATATTCAAAACAGAGGGAACATTGACATTTGGAATATAAAAAATTGTCTGATAGGCCAAAAAGGCAATATATGCTCCTAATGCCACAGCAACTACCCCTGCAATGATCATAAACAAAGAGTGGCCAAGCTGTTTGAAAAACTTTGTTAAAAGATTATTCATAATATTATCCTATTTACTTTTTTGCAACTTTACTAGATAAAATCCATCAATATCCTGTCCCGAGTAACCAGGAAGCAGTTGAATTGCCTGTTGTATTTCAGTTTCAAACTTTATTATCTCACTCTCTTGTACAAAACGGGAGGTCTCCAGGACATTAAATTCTATTTTTTTTTCAAGAAATTTTCTGATTATCCCGTCATTTTCTTCTTTTTCTATACTGCACGTTGAATAGAGCAATTCTCCACCCGGTTTAAGATAAAAAGATGCAATATCCAGTATTGCTTCCTGTAAATGATTTAATTTTGTGAGCTGATCCTTATTTATTTTTTTCCATTTAAGATCAGGTTTTTTTCTAATAACCCCAGTTCCTGAACAAGGGGCATCAACTAATATTTTATCAGCTTTTTCAAAAAATTCCTCAGAAAATTGAATGGAATCATTCAGCATTGGAGTAACAATGTTAATACCCAATCTTCGACATTCATCACTTACCATCTGCAGTCTTTTCCTGTTTTTCTCAAAAGCAATAATTTTCCCCTGATTATGCATCAGCTGTGCCAAGTGAGTAGTCTTTCCACCCGGCCCGCTGCACATATCGATGACTGTATCCCCGGCTGATGGATTCAGAAGCCTTGAGGCAAGCATAGAACTTTCATCTTGAATAGAAAATGAACCATCTAGAAAAATAGGAGAATGAGTAATATTTATAAACTCCCTGATAATGAGCGATTCAGTAGGAACATATTGTCCGCCTCTAAAATTTATTCCCGATTTCAAAAGCCTTTCTTTTAATTCCGGCATAGTTGTTTTGAATGGATTAACACGCAGGGTTATGCTTGGCCTTTTATTACTGGCATCGCAAATACTGATACATAAATCAAGACCAAACCTTTCTAACCATCTTTTCACTAACCACTCGGGAAAAGAATAAAAAACTGAAATATATTTTACCGGGTCATGATGAATATCAGGCCAAAGCATATCATTCGTTTTCCGAATCATACTTCTCAATACTGCATTAACCAAACTGGCTTTGCTAAAATAACGACTTTTTTTTGCCAAAGCAACAGATTCATTGCATATCGCATAATTTGGTATTCTGTCTAAGTAAATGACCTGATAAACACCCATTCTCAAAATATTTCGAATCGTTAGCGATAACTTTTTATCTTGATTCCTAAGGAACTGGTCAATGATCCAATCTAATTTTTTTCTAAAACGGGTAACACCATAAGCTATCTCCTGAATCAGAGCCTTATCCTCAATTTTGATGTCATACCGGTTAAAATAGTAGGGAATTAAAATATTCAAATAAGCATTCTGTTTTTCTACCCGATTCAGTATCTCTAAAATCAATTCCCTTGTATTGGTAAAATTCAAATTCCCTGTTCCTTTTTATATTTTTCAGTCTCTGGATGATAAAATAATGGTACAAATATCGTTAGATAAACAAATCACCTGTTTTAATTTGATATCCATTGATAAATTGAGAAAAATCCATTTCTTTAGAACCAGAAACAATGAGACGCTTGATTATAATCTGGTTTTTATCGCCTGTCAAAACATGTAGTCCCTCTTTTGTAATCCTGACAATTTCTCCGGGCTTTCCATCAGGTTTTCTCGCATTATTTTCTGATTCTTTTAGTAGTGAAGCTTTGATAATTTTAATTCTTTTTCCTTTAAACTCGGTATAGGCACCGGGAATATTAGTAAGCCCCCTGATTAGATTAAAAATATGTATACCATTATGATTCCAATTAACCCGACAATCGGTTTTATTTAGCTTTCTGGCATAAAAATAGTTTTCCCGAGGTTGTTGGATTTTTTCATAATTTCCTTTTTCTATTTTGTCCAGGACCTCCTTGATTGTTGCGGCACTCTCTATTGCCAGCCTTTTGCCTAATTCTTGAAAGTTTTCTTCCGGATGTATTTTTATTTTTTTTTGCAGTATAAGGTCACCGGCATCAATTTTTTCATTCATAAACAAGAAACTGATACCAGTTTCTGTCTCACCCCGGATGAGTGTCCACTGAATAGGTGCAGGGCCTTTATATTGGGGTAATAAAGAGGGATGAACATTCAAACATCCTTTGATTGGTATATTTAATACTGCTCCGGAAAGTATTTGGCCATAGGCGATTACAATAATTAAATCCGGTTTAAGTTCTTTAATCTGCTGAATAGTGCTTTCAGCATTAATATTTTGGGGCTGCAATAAAAACAATTTATAGTCAAGCGCCATTTCTTTAACAGGAGAAGATTGTATTTTTCTGCCTCTACCGCTTGGTCGATCCGGTTGGGTAATAACTGCTACAATGTTTTTATGGAAAGAAATTAACTTTTTCAGCACCGGTATCCCGAATGATGAAGTTCCCACAAAGATAATTCTCAAAATCCTGACCCCCTATTTTGTTCTATTTATCCTATCTCTTTTAATTTATTTTTTATCATTAATCTTTTTGCAGGAGACAGCCTATCAATAAACAGGTAGCCATCTAAATGGTCTATTTCATGCTGTAGAGCAATTGCAAGAAATCCTTCCTGGGTAAGTCGAATCTTTTTTTCATCCAAATCAAGAGCTTCAACAGTAATGACTGCAGACCTTTTGACAATAGAGAAGATGCCCGGAACACTCAGGCAGCCTTCTTCTTCTTTTGTTTCACCTTCTCGTTTGATAATGACAGGATTAATTAAAACAATGACTCCTTTTTCCTCGGTATCAATAATAATAATCCTTTTTGAAATGCCAATCTGAGGGGCGGCCAATCCCACACCACCTTCAACATACATCGTTTCAATCATGTCATCCACAAGTTCTCGAATGTCACTATCAACTTTGCTAACCGGTATAGCTTTTTCCCTTAATATAGGGGAGCCGTATTTTTGTAATTTTAAAACAGCCATCTTTTCTCCTCCTAATACATTTTAATTGGATCTACATCAATCATTAATTTTACATCATTTGATTGATATTTTAAAATATATTGCCATAAACTTTCTTTGCAAGAATCGATTATTTGTTTTTTTGAATTTATTCTTAACACAAAGCTTGCCTTATTTTTATCTTTCTCCCTAACAATAATCATGTTATCTCTGTTCAATTGAACACCCAATTCATATTTCGATATCAGACCAGACTGATTAGCATAGTCAATAAAATCAAAGGCATTTTTCCTTACCTGTTCCCGTTTCTTCCCAGTAAAATCTATTTTTATCATAGCAGTAAGGGGGGGATATTCAAGTTCATTTCTAATTACCATCTCTTTTTGATAAAATGATGAATAATCTAATTGTTCAATCATCTGCAAACTATGATGCTCGGGTTGATAGGTCTGAATTAATAATTGTTTTGTATTTTTTTGTTCAGCTAAATGTAAAGCTACCTGATAAATAAACTGAAAAGAAAATTCTGCTGATCGATAATCCTGCATGTTAAGTAAATGATCAGCCAGAATAAAGCCCAATAACCCCACATTTTGATATCTCAACTCCCGGAAGAGCAGCTGGGTTCCGATCAATATATCAATTTTACCCCGGTTAAATTCATTGATTACCTTTTTTTGAGTAGCTATCTTAGGGGAGATATCTATATCGAGACGTTGGGTGACTGCTTTAGGAAACATCCTTTTAATTAATGTTTCAACATATTGTGTCCCCGCTCCCAGCGGTTTTATCTTACCTTTCCCACACTTTGGACAATATTTTTCCAACTTTACCTTTTTCCCGCAGAAATGACAAACAGCCGACTTAGTGTTTCCTTCAACATGATAAGATAAGAGATGACCACATTCAGGACACCTTATTACATGACCACAATTAGAACAAATCATATAGCCGGCAAAACCACGCCTATTGAGAAAAAGAACAATTTTCTTATTCTGCTTAAGCAACTGAAAAATTTGTTGCTGCAATCGGAAACTGACAATGCGTTGGAATGATTTTTCTTCTTCCATATTAATGACTTTTATCTCAGGAAATTGATTATGATAATAAGTCAATTGCTTTTCAGTTTTTAAAGTATACCTTTTATTTATTGCTTTCCAATAAGTTTCAATAGAAGGAGCAAAAGTTCCCAGGACTACTTTAAATACCCCCAGTTTTCCCCTGGCTAATGCAACTTCCCTGCTATTATATTTAGGAGCCCTTTCCTCTTTATATAACAGGGAATTTTCCTGTTCTACAATAATTAAACCAAGATTTCGAAAAGGGAGAAAGACATTTGATCTGGTACCAATAACAATCTTTATATCACCTCTCTGGGCATGAAGAAAACGAAGATATTTTTGGTTCTGAGTTGCCTTTTTATCGAAAATACCCAATATCTTACTATATTTTCTGGTCAATTTTTTCTTTAATTGTAAACAACACCACTGATCCGGAACCAGGATTAATACCTGTTTCCCCTGTTCTAATACCTTCTCAATCCATTTATCATAGTAACGGTCTCTCACTTTATAATTATGATAGTGAAAAAGCAGCGGCTTATCGGTTTGATAATCATCTTCAAAAAGATGATTATCAAATAACAAAAACTGCCGATTGTTATTTTGGGGAAGGAGTTTTTCGGATCCAACAGGCCTGTTCTTGCCCTTAAAATGATTGTCCCCAGGGTTGCTACCTTGAAAAGACACTATCTTTTTTTGGGATGCTCGAGAAGGTATAATGTGTTTAATAATCGTTTCTTTCTGGCATACATAGTACTTCGAAACCCAATCAGTCAAGGCTAGGACTTCCCGAGACAAGAGAGGAAAAATGTCAATGATTTCTTCAATTTCTTTGAGATTTTCTATATTGGTTTTATCAATAATATTGATGATGATGCCGACTATTTTTTTATTCCTGAAGGATATTTTTACCCTTTTTCCGATATCTGCATCCCTATCAAGATTGGGAGGAATCAAATAATGAAAAGTCTTATTAAGGTGAATGTTTAAAGGGATAACTTCTGCAATATTATTTCTGTTCATTATACATTCATGCCTTTATCCTTATTCTCAAAAAAGTATTGTTTTATCTTATCAAAAATATGCTCAGCTACCTCATATTTAGACATCAAGGGTAAATCTACCATATTTCCTTCTCGGTCCACAATCAACACCTTATTAGTATCAGTACCAAACCCGCTATCTTTCCGATTGAGATTATTGGCAACAATAAAATCTAAATTCTTAGATTTCAATTTAGAAAGGGCGTTCTTTTCCAAATTGTTTACTTCGGCAGCAAAACCAATTACTATCTGCCTGGTTTTTTTCTGGCCGGCTTCTTTTAGAATATCAACATTTTTTTCTAACTCCAGATTGATTGATTGCTGAGACTCTTTTTTTATCTTTCCGGAAAATTGCCGGACGGGTTTAAAATCAGATACTGCCGCAGCGGATATAAAAACATCCGAATGATCAAAATAAGCCATTACCTGGTCTTTCATCTCTTCAGCGGTACTAACGTGTATGGTTTTAACCCCGGCAATATCCGGAAGATTGGTTGGACCGGTAACCAAGGTTACCATTGCCCCGCGGTTTCTGGCTGCTTCAGCTAAAGAAAAGCCCATTTTACCGGTTGAATAATTTGATATAAATCTAACTTTATCAATTGGTTCCCGTGTTGCTGAGGCAGTAATGAGGATTTTTCTCCCTTTTAAAGATGAGGTACTATTATTTAATCTTTTTATTATAAAGCTGACAATCTTTTCGGGATTTGCCATACGTCCGTCACCATAATCACCGCAAGCCAAATTACCTTTTTCAGTATCAATAAAATGATACCCCATTTTTAGTAAGTATTTTACATTATTCTGATAAATTGGATTATTAATCATAGCACTATTCATAGCAGGGGCAAAAATGATATCACTTTTCGAAGCAAGTATGGTTGAGGTCAATAGATCATCTGCCATGCCATGTGCGACTTTGGCTACTACATTTGCTGTTGCCGGGGCAATGATGATTAAATCAGCCCAATGAGCCAGGGAAATATGTCTAATCTCTTTATCATCTTCTTCATTTTGGGAGAAGAGGCTGGTAAATACTTTATTTTCAGACAAAACAGCCATCGTGAGCGGAGCAATAAAACGTGCTGCATTTTGGGTCATTACTACTTGAATGTTAAGGCCTTCCTTTTTTAATAAACGTACTAATTCAGCACTTTTATAGGCAGCAATCCCACCGGTCACACCGAGAATAATATTTTTTCTCTTATTTTTGCTTTTTTCCATAATCCACTCGCTAAAAAGTTACATTTTTATAATCAATTTTGCTCTCTGTCAAGGCAAGTTTATTATAGCAGATGCTGTTTGAATATTATAGGTCTATATCCAGATGTTTTCCCCTAACTTTACACCTTTCACTGGTAATTACAGACTTTAATTCCTCCAGGGCTTTTTCTATATTATGATTTACAATTAGATAATCATAATACTTAATCTGTTTCATTTCATAACGGGCATCATCGAGTCTTTTTTTTAATTCCTTCTCTCCTTCCGTATTTCTACCTCTTAATCTGGCTTCCAGTTTTTCCCAGGAAGGGGGAGCAATAAAAATAAAAATTCCTTGTGGAAATATTCTTTTAAGCTGCAGGGCTCCCTTAACATCAATCTCCAGAACGAGGTCTTTCCCCCGGTTGAGGTTTTCATAAATGGTACTAAATAGAGTTCCCTTATAATCTCCGTGCACCACAGCCCATTCAGCAAATTTGTTTTCTTTGATGTATTGCCTGAATTTTTCTTCATCAACAAAAAAATAATCTCTGCCTTCCTGTTCATTTTCCCTGGGTTTTCTGGTAGTTACCGAAATAGAATAGCTTAAATCGTGAATTTGCTGAAATAATTTTTTTCTGATTGTCCCTTTCCCAACGCCTGAAGGTCCGGATATAACAAATAAGTGCCCTCTATATTTTTGCATCTTTTCACATCTCACGGATTAATTAGGAATTTTCTCTTTTTTGGTAAGCTGAAAGCCGGTTAATAACGGTTTCCGGTTGTAGAGCTGACAATATTATGTGATTACTATCAGTAATAACAATAGATCTTGTTCTTCTACCATAGGTAGCATTGATCAATTTTTTGGATTGCTTTGCTTCCTCTCTTAATCTTTTCATAGGAGCAGAATCAGGATCCAGTATTGATATTACTCGATCTGTATTAACAAAATTACCAAAACCTATATTCATCATAAAAAGACTCATAAAACAACTCTCCTGAATTTAGATTATTCAATATTTCTTGATTGTTCTTTAATTTTTTCTAATTCATCTTTTAACCTGATAACCCTCGAAGTTATATTCTCCTGATTAGATTTAGCTCCAATGGTATTAATCTCTCTGCCAATCTCCTGGGTATAAAATTCAATTTTACGTCCAATGGGGGTCACATTCTTGGCTATCCTTTTTAATTGACCCAGATGGGATTTGAGTCTGGTTACCTCTTCTGAAATATCGCTTTTCTGAGCTAAAAGAGATACTTCCATTTCAATTCTACCTTCATCTAAGGAAATATTCTGTCCAATTTGCTCTATTTTTTGTCTCAGCTTCGTTTGATATTCTTTGATACATTGATCCTTATCCTTTTCGATTTCAACAACAATAATTTTCATCTTAGCAAGCCTCTTAAGGATATCCTTCATGAGTTTATTGCCCTCTTCTTCCCTGCTTAGAACTAAACATCCCAATGCTTCCTTTAAAGCAAACTGAATGGTTTTCCACAAATCTTCATCTTCATCCTTTTTAATGAATTCAAAAATTTCTTTGAATCGGGTTAATAGATCAAGGTTGACTTCTTCCTCCAGCCGGGCAAGCTCTTTTAATCTCTGTAAAGAGTTTATATATGAGGTCAGTAAGTCCTCATTTAACCTTATGTTACTGATATTATCATTGTAATTATCTATCTTAATCAGAACATTAACAGTTCCCCTGCTTATTCTTTGTTGTATAATATTTTCTATTCTTTGCAGTATATCCAGAGACTGAAGAGGCATTTTTACCTTGATATCACAATAGCGATTATTAACTGTTTTTATTTCTACCTGGGATGTAATTTCATTTACGGTAGATTCGCCCATCCCAAACCCGGTCATGCTTTTTGTCAAAGATTTCTCCTTTCAAACTCCTTAATTTTTACCATCATTTTAGGTAATTCGGTATTCCCTGTCAAATACCCAAAATCGATTGGGATACTGGATTAAAGAATTAAAATTACCTAAATTTCAGGAGTGTTTTATTATTCTCTTGTTTAGGTAAATTGAATCATAACTATCAAATAAAATATAGCAATAGTTTGTTGTCAACGGAACCGTCCTTGTGACAATTTGCGACGGTAAGGCCTGTTAGCCCTCGGTGGACCTAACACTTCGGAGGCCACTATACCCAGGGGAAGCCTTTTGCCTGTTAAGAGTTCTTTAATTCCTTTTTCAAATTCTCCGGCATCTATGATTGGTGTATATTCTCTTGTTTTCTTTCCTTGCTCAATGGAGGGCGTAATTTGCTCTCTTACTTCCCTATTGGGTGGAGAGTCATAATCAATACTTTCTTGTAACCTGGAAAAGGGTTCCTGTACAGGAATTGGCCTTGATGAAGGAGCAGTTTTAGATTCATTTTCCGGGGAATCTGAATCAAAGGACCACGGGTCAAAAGAAGGCCCTTTTTTCATATTTTTTTTAAATTGCCTGGTTAGGGAAGAAAAAATCGATATAATAACAATAGCAATAATTATAAATTCCATCTAATACCCCCTCTATCTATCTGTTTGCAATACATTATTGCTTGTCCTGGTCACCTTTTTTTTCGGCATCAATTCCCATTTTGGATATAGTTCCCCGCATCTGGGTATCGGATTGAATATTTTGCATGTTGTAATAATCCATTACACCCAGTTTACCTTCCCGTAATGCCTGGGAAAGTGCCTTGGGTACTTCTGCTTCTGCTTCTACAACTTTCGCCCTCATTTCCTGAACAGCGGCTTTCATTTCCTGCTCCCTGGCTACGGCCATCGCCCTTCTTTCTTCCGCCTTGGCCTGGGCTATGCGCTTATCAGCCTCGGCCTGGTCTGTCTGAAGCCGGGCGCCAATGTTTTTACCTACGTCCACATCGGCAATGTCAATGGAGAGAATTTCGAAAGCCGTTCCTGAATCCAGTCCTTTCTTAAGAATGGTACGTGATATGTCATCCGGATTTTCTAATACCTGTTTATGGGTTTGGGCCGAACCAATGGTAGAAACCACCCCTTCACCGACACGGGCAATAATAGTCTCTTCCCCTGCTCCTCCGACCAGACGCTCAATGTTTGCCCGGACCGTTACCCGAGCCCTGGCCTTCACTTCAATGCCGTCACTGGCTACGGCTGCCACAAGAGGAGTTTCAATGACTTTGGGGTTAACACTCATCTGAACTGCCTTTAAAACATCCCTTCCGGCCAGATCAATGGCTGCAGCCCTCTCAAAGCCCAGCTCGATATTTGCACGCTGGGCAGCAATCAAGGCATTAACCACATTGTCTACATTCCCCCCTGCCAGGTAATGTCCTTCCAGCTTGTTCACATTAAGTTCCAATCCTGCCTTAGTTGCCTTTATTAAAGGTTCTACGACTTTCGCAGGAATAACCCGGCGTAGTCTCATTCCGATAAGGGTTACCAGGCCCACACGCACACCTGCAGCCAGCGCGGCAATCCATAATCTTATTGGAATAAAACTGAATATGACAGAAAATACAATTACAATAAGAAATACTAACAACAGAAAAGGTAAAGTACTTCCGATATCTGGCATAATTTATTCTCCTTTCTTACATTTATTTTTCTTTATCTAACTTGCGCACTACGATTCTGTATCCTTCTACTTTCGTTACCTCTATGGTTTCATCGGTATTTATAAATCCCCCTTCACTTACCGTATCATATCTTTTTCCTCCGATCTCCACCTTTCCGGATGGACGCAGGGAGGTAACGGCCTGACCCTTTTTCCCCAGGAGATGGCTGTAGTCTTCGGATGAACTGTACCCTGCCTCTTTGGTAGCGGAGTCTGAGAGTATGAAACTTTTCAGAGTTCCTCTGCGCTGAAAATATTTAAAAGCGATGTATCCGGCAACACCGGCGACGAAGAAGGAAATCAAGAGCATATATATGCCTAAAGTTGTTGAAGCGGCAGCAAGAACAATGCCAATAATGACAGCTGCCAGTCCACCAATTCCAAAAATGCCGAAGCCCGGTACAAATGCCTCTACCAGTAGGAATATAATGCCAAAAACGAATAGAAAAATAGCCGGCCATCCGCTGATACCGGTAAAAAAGTGGCCTCCAAAATAAAGGCCAAAGAAAAGTAAGCTCAAAAATCCCCCGATGCCGAAACCGGCAGTCAGGATTTCCACTATCAGGAAGAAAAATCCCATCATTAACAGAAAAGTGGCTATGACAGGATTGATAAGCCATCCGCTGAATTTTTCCCAAAAAGTGGCCGAAGCATGAATGACTTCTGCCTCCGGTAAGTCCACGGCTTCCAGCAATTCGTTCACAGAAGTAACGGTACCGTTGCTGAACTCAAGGTCTTCAGCTTCACCGGTGGTAAGGGTTAATAGTTCTCCCTCTGCAACCAGGTCTTCGATAACGATTTCCTTGCGCACCATCGCTGCTGCTATACGGGGGTCTTTCCCCTGCCTTTCAGCTGCAGTTCTCATCTCTGCTTCCCAGAAAGAGAGAGTTTTTTCATCTACTTCGCCTCCTCCTAAAAGGGCTGGTTCGGCAGCTCCGATGGTAGAACCCGGGGTCATAAAAAATCCCTCTGTAAGCAGTGCCAGATAAGCGCCGGCAGAAAGAGCATTGGTATTAACATAGCCATAAACCGGGGCAGTCAATGCATCCATCAGTATCTTTGCTTTCTGTGCTGTGTCAACAAAACCTCCCGGTGTGTCCATATCCAGAATGACCGCCTGCACATTGGCTTTTTCAGCTTCCTCCAGAGAACGTTCCAGAAAAAGCAGCCATCCGGGCTCAATTTGCCCTCTGACGGGAATAACGTAGACCGAAGAAGAATCTACTTGCAAAGAATATGATGCAAATATAAATATAGAAGAAAGAATTAGAATAATGAAAATCTTTTTTAACAAAGGAGCCTCCCTATCAGTAGGAAATTTTCCAGCATAGTTTTTATCTCACATTATTATTACCCATCTACGAGATTGCTATCATTGCTATATTTGTTTTTATTATACCATTTACTGGTTATCATAGCAGTTTATTGCTACAAAGTGCAAGGCTAACTATCATATTGTCCTAATGATATTCCAAGCTGAAAAGATTTATCAAGAAGGTCTTTTCGCTTTCTGGCACCCTCTCCCAAGTCAGAGTCTGTGACAACTAAAGTATCTACCAGTTCAATATTGGCAAAATATTTACACCAGATTCTGATAGACACCAGGGCATGTTCAGGGTTTTTCGATATGTTAGCCACCCAGATAAATATACCTTTTTTTCTTTTCTGTAACCGGGACTTGAATATCAATTTACCATTAGGAAGTGTTATCATATCGGCCAAACAGTTTGAACGATCAATGAGCAATTTAAGCTGTGCACTATAGGATCCAAAATAGGCAGGAGCCCCAATAACCAGGGCATCAGCAGTTTCAAGGGCATCATATATTTTATCCATTCCATCCCGATAGAAACAATAATCAGGAGCCGGAAACTTTTTACAGGCTTGACAGGGCATTATTTGCAAATCATTCAGGTAGATTTTTTCTACTTCTGCACCGATAGACTTTGCTCCCTCCAACGCTTTTGTTACCAGTGTATCCGTATTCATTCCCTTTCTTGGGCTACCTATAATCCCTACTATTTTTAAGACCATACTTTTATTTACTCCTTTCTAATCTATTTCCCCTGCCAATTTTCTATTGCCTCCGAGCTATTCTAACATCAAGGGAAGAATATTCGTATTTTACTGCTCCAGCATTTCCCCTCTTATAATTTTCTTAAATAGAAATCAAGTTCTTTCCCCAGAGAGATATATAGGTTATAAAGACTTTTATATTTTTCTATAGTGTTTTCCCTAGGATAATATGTTTTACTGAAACCTGAATTCATCACTTTTTGCGCTTCAATGACATTATTATATACATTTCCCGCCACTGCTCCAAACATTGCTGCTCCAAGAGCACAGGTCTGGTCAGAGGCGGCAATCTTGATAGGTCTATTCAAAATATCTGTTGTTATCTGCATGACAAAATTATCTTTCTTTGGTATACCTCCCAGAGCAATTATATCATCAATTTCTATACCTTCTTTCGTAAACTGGTCATTTATTGCCCTGGCTCCAAAGGCAGTAGACTCCGCTAATGCTCGAAAAATCATTGCGGCATCTGTTCCCAGATTTAAACCCAGAATAGCACCGGTAAGAGTTTGGTCAGCAAACGGTGAGCGTCTTCCATTTAACCAGTCTAATGCCAAAAGCCCGGTATGTGTAACATCTATTTTTTCAGCCTCTTGCCTTAATGTAAGAAGTATTTTCCCTTCAATTTCTTCCTTAATTCTATTAATTTCTTTCTTATTTAAACCATTAATTTCGGGTAAAATTGATTCCAGTGGCCAGGATAGCAGCTCTTTAAACCAGGCATACACATCACCGAAAGCAGATTGTCCGGCTTCCAGTCCAATCAAGCCTGGTATCACTGAACCATCAACCTGCCCACATATTCCCTTGATTAATTTATTATTAATTACATCTTTGGAAACAGCCATAATATCACAAGTAGAAGTACCCATAATTTTTATCAGTGTTTTTTCTTTTACTCCACCACCTACTGCTCCTATATGGGCATCAAAAGCCCCAACAGCAACTGCAATACCTGCTTTCAAACCTAATTTTTTAGCCCATTCTTCACTTAACTCGCCAGCTTTTTCATCAGAAGTATATGTTTTCTCATATAACCTTTCCTTTAAACCTGCTAATAAAGGATCTAAACCCTTCAAAAAATCCTCATCAGGCAATCCACCCCAGTCATCGTGCCACATAGCTTTATGTCCGGCAGCACAACGGCTTCTTCTTATATTAAGCGGGTCCGTGTCTCCGGTTAGAACAGCGGTAATCCAGTCACAATGTTCAACCCAGGAGAAAGCAGCTTTTCTAATCTTCTCATTTTTCCTTAAAATATGCATAATTTTTGCCCAAAACCACTCTGAAGAATAAACCCCGCCTTCATATTTGGTAAAATCAACACCACCCCAGCTCTTAGCTCTTTTATTAATTTCAATCGCTTCTTGAACTGCAGTATGATCTTTCCAAAGAATAAACATAGCATCAGGATCATTTTTAAATTCTTCTTTAAAGACTAAGGGATTTCCCTTTTCATCAACTGCACAGGGAGTCGAACCGGTGGTATCCACACCAATACCAACGATATGCTCACTAATACTTTTTTTACAATCCTCTACAGCAATGTTAATGGATTGTTCCATTCCTTCCAAATAGTCCAGAGGATGCTGGCGAAATTGGTTTTCAAGCGCGATACAATAATCACCTTGACTCCATCGAGTATAGTAAGCTACTCCGCTACTGACTTCTTTACCTGTTTCCGTATTTACTATCAGGGCTCGTACTGAATCAGTTCCAAAATCTATACCAATAACATACCTACTCATGATACTAATCTCCTTCTCACAATCTTTCCCCCTCTATATTGTAATTCCAGTATCTATCCAAACTCTTATCTTTATAACTTGAATTTATAAAATAGTAGACCCTATCCATCATTAATATATTTTCCGATTTTATACCCTTCCGGAGTTGTTCCAAATAATTCATCTGTAACACCCATAGAATCATCCTCTTGCTTTTAATAATAAATATAGAAAAATTATTTTCTTACTTATTTTAAACCGATGCAAGAAATTTTATATATCAAATACTGATGTTACTATAATACAGCCGAAGACATTCTGCAATAACTTTGCGACATCTTATCTTTTAGAATGACAATATAACTATTTTTTTGTTCAGCAAAAATTAAGTATGCCGAACTCATCATTACCAAGAAAGTTAAAACTGAAATCAGCAATCCTTTGCCTGTTTTAAAACTCGTGGGAATAAAACCTTTTTAATGATTACTACTCCTTATTATAATATTTTACATAAACCTTAATTCAAGCATGCTGAAAGAGTGATTGGAATAAAGAACTAGAAATTTATGAGGAGTTATTTATTTAACCATAAAAAACCACTTTCTTTGAAGGTGGTAAAGGTTAAATAAAAAGTTAAGCCTCTTTTAAGGGCTTCTTAAAGCCACCCGCTATGCGGGTGCGATATTTATTTTATCCTAAATAGGCTTTAATTACTTTGGGGTTCTTGGCTACTTCAGACGTGGGGCCCTCTAAAATAATATTTCCTGTTTCTAACACATAGGCTCTATTGGCTATCTCCAAAGCCATATGGGCATTTTGTTCTACCAGCAGTATAGTGGTTCCTTCCTGATTCAATTGTTTTATTACTTGAAATATTTCCTGGACTAACTTAGGGGCAAGACCCATAGAAGGTTCATCCAACATCATGAGTTTTGCTCGAGCCATCATTCCCCGACCCAAAGCCAACATTTGCTGCTCTCCCCCGGATAATGTTTCGCCAAGTTGATATTTCCTTTCTCTCAAAATCGGGAATAAGTCATATACTTTATTCAAATCTTCGGAAACTGCAACTTTATCTTTTCGTCCCCAGGACGCAAGTTCCAGATTTTCCTGAACCGTAAGAGGCCCAAAAATAATTCTTCCTTCCGGGACATGAACAATTCCCTTGTTGACCAGATTATATGCAGGTACAGATAATAGATTTTCATTGCAAAAGGTAATATTTCCTCTTTGAGGCTTTATAAGGTTCGATATGGTATTCAGCGTGGTGGTTTTTCCAGCTCCGTTTGCTCCAATCAAAGTGACGATTTCACCTTCTTCGACTTCAAAAGAAATCCCTTTAAGGGCTCTGATTGGTCCATAACTTACTTCTAAATTAGTAATTTTTAACATTATTTTTTCTTTTCTCCCAGATATGCTTCGATAACTCTCGGGTTTTTTTGTATCTCTTCAGGCGTTCCTTCGGCAATTTTAATCCCAAAATCCATTACCATAATTCTTTCGCAAATCCCCATTACAAATTGCATGTGATGTTCGATTAAAAAAATGGTCAAATGGAAATCTTCCTTTACTTTTTTGACTAATTCCATTAATTTAGTCGTTTCATAGGGATTCATTCCGGCTGCCGGTTCATCAAGTAAAAGTAAATGTGGTCTAGTTGCCAAGGCCCGAGCAATTTCTAATTTCCTCTGTTCACCATAAGATAGGTTTCCGGCAAAATTTTGAGCATAGGTTTGCAAATCAAATAATTCCAGTAATTCGTTTGCCTGTTCGATCATTTCTTCTTCCCCCCGATGATAATGTTCGTCTCTTATGATGCTGGAAAAAAGATTATAACGAGAACGGAAATGATAGGCAATCATAATATTTTCCAGAACACTCAGGCTGGGAAAAAGTCGAATATTTTGAAAGGTGCGGGCAATACCTTTTTGCGTAATACTATAGGATAAAGAGCCTCCAATATCCTCTCCCTGGAAAATAACCTTTCCGGAAGTAGGTGGATATATCCCGGTAAGCACATTAAATACCGTGGTTTTCCCTGCTCCGTTTGGTCCAATCAGACCGACCAGCTCATCCTTTTGAATTCTGGTATTGAATTTTTCCACTGCTTTCAGCCCGCCAAAATAACAGCTTAAATCTTGTAATTCTAAAATTTCCACTTAATCTACCTCTTTTCTTTTGGGGACTAAAAAAGAAAATTCACGGTTTCCAAAGATACCATCCGGTTTCCTCAACATTAAAATAACTAAAAATAAAGGATAAACAACCATCCTCCATTGTTGAAAATTAATAACTCGTAAGAATTCCGGTAGAATAGTAAGACCGGTTGCAGCTAAAATTGAACCGGTAATACTGCCCATTCCCCCTGCATAAAGATAAATAAGATAATCAATGGATTTGATAAAACTAAAATTGTCCGGGTGAATGAATCGTAACACATGGGCAAAAAGCCCGCCACCAATACCGGCAAAAAAAGCACTGAAGCTGAAGGCAATAATTTTATAGCGAGTGGTATTGACCCCCATTGTTTCAGCAGCTAATTCATTTTCCCTTATCGAAAGACAAGCTCTGCCATGTGTCGAATAAATAAAATTACGCATAATAATAACAGATAATATGGCAATCACATAGACCAGCCAAAATTTCGAAAGTGCCGGTATGGCAGATAGTCCTCGCGGCCCACTTATGTTTGCAATCGTTTCTGAAAATTTAACGAGTCCAATATTACGAAAGAAAGCAGCAATTTCATCAGAGGCTCGGACAATTGACCGAACAATTTCTCCAAAAGCCAATGTCACAATTGCCAGATAGTCACCTTTCAATCTTAACGTTGGCAACCCAATGAGGTATCCCGCGATTGCTGCAACTAATCCTCCCATGATGAGGGAAAAAATGAACAATGTCAGCTGGGGAAGATAGGTCATGTTAGCAGCTTTAAATAAAATAGTGGTAAAGTAAGCTGAAGTATAGGCACCGATACACATGAAGCCGGCATGACCAATAGATAGTTGTCCGGTAAAACCGTTTATTAGATTTAAACTTACTGTCATTATAATATTAATTAAGGCAAACATAAGAATTTGCATATAATAACGGGTAAGAATACGGGGAAGAATCGGGATGGTACCATTCAGCATTTCGATTAATAAATAGACGACAACCGCTAGGAAGATAAATTTATAATATTTCTTTCCTAAAAAAATGATATTTTTTATCATCTATAACCGTTCATACCTTTTCTTTCGTAAATTTACCTAAAAGTCCTGATGGTTTAAATATAAACACTACAATCAGTATGATAAAGGCAATACCATAACCAAAATTGGAATTAATAGAAGTAGCAAAGGTCTCGGATATACCCATCACATAACTCCCTAACATAGCCCCCGGAATATTTCCAATACCCCCCAGAACTGCGGCAATGAAGGCTTTAAGTCCCGGCCATATTCCTAAATAAGGAGACTGTAATTGCCGATAGGTAAGTGCGTACAAAGTACCAGATGCGGCAGCCAGAGAGGTACCAATGCCAAAGGTAATCGATATTATCTTATCGATGTTGATACCCATCATCAAAGAGGCATTTTTATGAAAGGCAACCGCTCTCATGGCTTTTCCAATCATGGTCTTCTTGACTATAAATTGCAACAGGAGTACCAGGATAATGGTAACTGAGACATCTAAAATTTTGATATTATTAATGGATAATCCGGCAAAATAATATGTTTTATCAGCAATTAACGCCGGAAAAGGTATGAATGCCGGACCAAATACAATTTTATTTAAGGGAAATGGGACATTGGCAGGAGAAAGAGCAAAGAAATTCTCTAAAAAGAGAGAAACACCAAGGGCGGTAATCAAGGCTGCCAATCTTGGTTTAAACCGTAAAGGTTTATAGGCAATCTTTTCAATCGCCATTCCCAGAATCGCCGTTACAGCCATCGAAAAAATCAAAACAACGATAAAGGGAAAACGGAAGTGTTGGGCCATTAAATAATTGCCCATAAAACAGGAAATATAGGCGCCAAACATAAAAAGGTCACCATGGGCAAAATTAATAAGTTTGATAATTCCATAAACCATGGTGTATCCCAGGGCAATTAAGGCATAGATGCTTCCCAGTTGGATGCCATTAATGAGTTGCTGCAGGGAAGAGGTAATCCCAAAAGATAAAACATAGGAAAACAATAAAATTAAAATAATGATAGAAATAAATACGTATTTTTTCCAATTTTCCAATTGATTATAATGTACTATGTTATGATTGATAGAATCAGATAATTGTTTTTTAGTCATCTTTCTTTTTCCGATTTATGCAAAAAAGATTTTTACTAGTTTCTACAATATATCAGGACATTGCAAAAAAGCAATGTCCTGATATAGAAAGTTTATCCAATATCGAAATAAACTTTTAGATATCATTCTCTACTTAAGGTTGGATAAATTTCTGGAAAACAAACTTGCCATCTTCTACCTTAATGATAGCAGCCTTTTTAATCGGATCGCCAACTTCATTATAAGTGATTTGTCCTGATACACATTCTAAATCAGTTGCTGCAATGGCATCTCTGATAGCTGCACCATCAGTTGAACCGGCCCTATGTAAAGCGTCAATCAAAATCAAAGCTGCGTCATAGGCTAATGTTGCTAAGGCATCCGGAGTTTCACCGAATTTTTCGGCATATTCTTTTACAAAGTCTTGTACAACTGGTCTGGGGTCTTCTGGTGAATAATGATTGCAGAAATGACCGCCTTCTACAGCCTCTCCACCTAATTTGGTGAATTGGGCAGAATCCCAACCATCAGCACCGACAAAATCAGCAGTTATTCCTAATTCCCTGGCTTGATTGGCTATCAAAGCCGCAGCAGCATAGTAAGCATCAACAAAAAGCACATCCGGATTCGCTGCTTTGATATTGGTTAATTGAGCAGAATAATCAACGGTTTTACTTTCTTCAGTAAAAGATTCATAAGCAACTACTTCACCGCCTAATCCCTCAAAACTTTCCCTGAAGGCTTCAGCCAGTCCTTTGGTATAATCATTGGCATTATCAAAGATAACCGCTGCCGTTTTTGCTTGTAAATCATTATAGCTGAATGTGGCAACAACTGCACCCTGGAAGGGGTCAAGAAAACAGGCCCGGAAAATATAATCACCGGTCAGGGTAACCTGAACTGCTGTCGAGGTAGGACTAATTGTAGGGATTCCTGCATCCTGGGCTATAGGAGCACCTGCTAACGTACAGTTGCTCGTTACCGAGCCAATAATGGCAATAACCTCATCCTGATCCATCAGCTTACGAAAGGCATTCGCTGCGACTTCAGGAGTGCCCTGGTCATCTTCCACAATATAATTGATTAAGTATTTTGTTCCTCCCATATCAACTCCGCCTTCAGCATTGACTGCATCAATAGCTAACTGGGCAGCATTTTTCGTTGAAATGCCATAGGTAGCAACATGTCCTGTCAAAGGAGCAACCCCGCCAATCTTTACTTCCGCTGCAAAGACATTTGAGATCGAAAACAAAAAACATACTAAAATTAATAACAAAAATAATTTTTTATTCATTTTAATACTGATATCTCCTTTCAATATTTCCAAATTTTGAGAGCATCTAAAATTTATACATCATCAAATGATATTATGTTCTTCTTAAAGTATTACCACTCCTTTCCTCATGATTTTTTCAATAACTTTGGATAAAAATATTTTTGCATTCCGACCTTTATTTTTAATTAGTCCGAGAAATGATGTTCAAATTGCTTAGCAGATTCTTAGGACTTTTTTTGTGTAAGCAAAAAATTCAGCTATTTTTAAAATAAATCTATCTAACGATTACTTTTTTATAAATATTTAACTAAATTTAATATCATATATTGTTACTATTTGTCAAATATTTATTGTGCGTTGTGCGGGAAATGCTCTGCAATTTTGAAATTGTGGTTATTCTCAGTAGATCAGAAATGTGTTAGAATTAGCCGCAATAGATTTTTTCTCTGGCAGTGTTTTGTGTATAAGGCGGGTTAAATTGAGCCAGGTTTTTTATTTTTCTATCATCAATTTTTCTAATTCCAATGGTTCTATGTATTTTCCATCCCGGTAAGCCCTCATGTTGCCACCTGAAATTTCATCAATCAACACTATTTGATTATTATCTTTCATTCTACCAAATTCAAATTTAATATCATATAATTCAATACCCTTTGTGGCTAATTTTTCTTTGACGATATTTCCTATTTTCCTGGTCAGGGTTTTTAAGACTTTGTATTCATCTTTAGAAAGTATGCCCAGCATATCCAGGGTATCTTCAGTTATAGGTGGGTCATTTCGTTTATCATCTTTTAAAGTAACCTCTACCAGGGCATCTAAAGGTTGTCCTTGTTCTACATACAAACCATAACGGCGTAAAAAGCTGCCTACAGCTCTATAACGGCAAATTACTTCAAGGCCTTTTCCAAATACGATAGCCGGTTTTACAGTCATGGTTGCTTCTTCCATATTAGCATCTATATAGTGTGTGGGTATACCTTTCTCTATCAAGGTCTCAAAAAACAATTTTGTTAATCTCAGCCCGGCTTTGCCAGC
>CAYSAA010000141.1:0-3388 GCA_964428905.1 uncultured Atribacterota bacterium | reverse complement strand
CTTCAATGGCCTTACTTGCATTATTGAGGAATTCTACTCTGCAATACTGGGGAATTTCCTTTGCAACAATGTCCTATTCTATTCTGCAATAAATAATTATATGCAACATCTTTCTCAGTCATACCCCTTTGATTCCATAACTTAGGCCATCTCTCTCTTATTCTAATGTCTACGGGTAGTTCACTCTCATTCTCATTAAAGTAATCTTTTTTATACCAGTAGTTTAAAGCCTCAAGCCCATCTTTCTTGTTTTTGAAAGCTCTGATTAAAAGGTTTTTTATTATATTTTTATCCCTTCTTAAAAACATTACTAGCATCCATAATCTTTTCCAATTCCCTAACAATTCAACATAACCATATTTAAGACTATCTATGGTACTTCTCAATTCTTTTGAAGGTTCTAGCAAATCACTCATTATATTACCAGCTAATCTATAAAGATTACCATCACCATTATGATTTTCCTTTACTATTTCCAACAATTTATTTTTTAACCAATTGGAAATATTCCCTGATTTATTGGCAACATTAAGAGTTTTTACCAGATTTCTTTCAGTTGTAGGATAAGATCCTCTGGGAATTGCAGTATTTTCTGGATCATCAACCCAATTTTTTGCTTGCTCTAAATATTTTGACCAGACAGTACGGTAATCCATCTGTAGATCTAACCAGCAGCATAAGAAAAATAACAGAAGACCTTTATCGGGATCAGGATTTTCAAATATATATTTTTTAGTATAATCATAAGTTACTGGTTCCTGCCATTCATAGCTTGTATTAAATCTAAATTTATCCAATTCCTGTACTTCTTTGATAAAGTCATCTAGGCTTCCACTGTCTATTTTTCCGTTCCACTTTAAAAGAAAATTACTGCTTTTTTTAACAAGCTCATCATATTTCCCTGATGCTTTTTCTTCTTTTTCTGCGGTTTTAATTTTAACAGTATTAGCAGTTTTGGGTTGAGGTGCACAGATTCTGCAAAAAGAAAAATCTCTATTTAATTTCATTCCTAGTTTTTCTAGGTATTTTATTAATTCAAAATAATCATTTGAAACAATCTTTCTAACCGTGGTAGCCTTCTTACCATTTTCTATAGTTGGTAAAAATTGACAGTTTGCTCTGTGCAGTTTGTTATACTCCGTACTGCTCCTCTGAAAATAGTTAAATACAAAAGCTTCTGGATGTTTTCTGATAAAATTAAAGTAACCTTCATCGTCATCTTTAAATTGCTTTATCATATTACCACCCAAAATCATTTTTTATTAATAAATTATTAAATGCATTTTTCACTTTATATTTTTAAGTACCTAATATCAGTAGATTTCCAATAATATAATTCTATACTGTTATTATAAAATATATCCAAACTTTGTGCTAAAATATAAAATATTATAACTCTATCCAATTTATTATGGACCTGAATGAATTAGCTTCAGCCTGTGCCCTATATAAAACCAAGACAAATTTTGATTATTCATACATAAACTTTTTAAACTCAATTGATAACTCATTAGATTTAAATAAACCAGATCACAGGAAATTTCTTCTTATCTGGTTAAATAGTTGGGCTTGTAGGCAATTTGTTATTGACTATCATAGATTTGCCTCTGAACAGATTTTTGAATGGTATAAAAACTTAAAACCGTTTATACCTGAAAAATCTATAAATATTTGGGAGCTAGCAGATGATGATTTAGACAAGATTAAAATACTCTATGATACTTTAGTCAATACCCCTGTTTCAAAAAAATATAGAAATAATATAGAAATGGTAAATCACGCAGGACCTACAGGTGCCGCCAAGACACTATTTGCCTTAAGGCCAAAATCTTTGATTTTATGGGATATACCAATGCGTAGATATTTCAATAATGGTGACAATGGCTATGCTTATATTAAATATATTAGAAAGGTAAACGAATATATTAATAATTTAATAGTTCAATGTAAAAAAAACAATTTTTCTATTGAAGAGTTGCCTATGAAAATAGATAGACCATATTCTACTATTCCTAAACTAATAGATGAATATAACTGGGTAACTATAACTAAAGGTTGGCAAATCCCAAAAATAAATAAATTTATGATATAGATAAATAATTCTGGAGGTTTACTATGTCTCAGAAAATGTGGATGGTTAGAGCTGGTGAAGTTGCGTATCTTTTTGAAGAATTTAAAGATAAAAATATAGTAGCTATTGGTTGGGTAGAATTAGGTAATTTAACAAAAAAGACTATAGAGAAAAAAGACTTGTAGAACACGATCCCAATTTTTTTAAAAAGGAGAGTAAATAAATTATGTCAAAAATAATCTTGAAGAATAAGGAATATAGTTTATATGATTTTGATAATGAGGCTGAATTTGAAAAGGCAGTAATTGAAAATCAAAAGTATTTATTTGGAGAAAATTCTGTATATATAGATATTAAAAAGCGTATTGGTAAAGCCAATCATAAAGGAATCCCAGACGCTTTTCTAATTGATTTTTATGATATAAAAAAACCTCAGCTATACATTGTAGAAAATGAAATATCATCACATGATGTATATTCTAATATTACAGAGCAAATTGCCCGATTTGGAACAGGTGTAATTTCTTCTATTCATCAGATTCGAAATATACTTTTAAAAACTATCGAGAATGAACTAGAAATTAAAATAGAAATTGAAAAATATATGGCACAAACTGTATTTGAAAATATAACAGATTTAATGATTTTTCTTACAGAAGAAAATGATATAAAAATCGTTGTTGTTATAAATGAAATAACATCAGATCTCAATCTTGCTTTTAAAATTTTTAGAAATATACCGGATATAGTTCTCTTACAACGTTATTCTTGTGGTGATAGTATCTCGTACTATTTTGAGCCAATGCGTGAGGAAATTGAAGATTTAGAATTAAAGAAAGTTAAAACCGGCAAAACAGCTGATTTTGATATGGTTGTTTGCGCTGCTTTTGAAGATGGGTTCAAGAGTGCATATTTGGAAAAAGATGCTTGGTGGGAAATAAGACTATCACAAGAAGCAAGAGAAAAGTTAAGATATTTAGCTATATATGAGAAATCACCAATAGCCCACATAAGTCATTACGCTGAAATTGATCGAATAGAGCCATATAAAGATTCAGGAAAATATATCCTTTATTTAAAAAACAAAAAAAGGATTAAACCTATTAAACTAAGTGGGAAAAAGGGTGAAGCTCCTCAAGCACCAAGATATACTACTTTAAAGAGATTTCTAAGCGCTAAAACAGTTGGAGAGCTCTGGAATTAAGCTGTAAATCATTTTAATTTTTTCTTAACACATGAGACCAGGACAATCTTTTTCATTTACTACTCCAATTTATAAAAATTAAAATATATCCAGTAATTCTTGCTTCAGCTCAC
>CAYSAA010000140.1:0-45891 GCA_964428905.1 uncultured Atribacterota bacterium | reverse complement strand
CGATAATGAATTCCCCGACGAGTAATAGGGACTCCCTGGTAAAGGCCTAATATCGAATAGGGTGATTTTAAACCTAGCTGTTTTAATGTATTTTTATTAGGCCTATCTTCAATATGAATGGTAATATTCTCCATCTTGTTCCTGAAATATTCCGGCAATTCGCGGATAGCCTTTATCACCAATCTCTCAAACTGTTGATTATTTATCATTATTTTTATGCAGTTCTGTTTCCGTTTCTAAACGTTTTATTTTTTGTACAAACTCATCAACCATCTCGATATGATATTGATGCCTGATATCTCTGGTAGTTATATTTATAATTACTATTGGGTCTTGTTCTATGATTTTTTGCATATTAGTAAATACAGGCTTTGGGTCTGAGCCCATACTTGTACAGAAAAAGGCAACTTTTTTTAAATTATCCTTATATTCTTGTAGAAAAGATTGAACGGGGGTTGATATATGATTAGCCCAAATTGGGGTTCCAATAACAACAACATCGTAATGAGCAGGGTCTTGTTTTAACTTATCGATAATGGGTACTCTCCCGAGATATGCCTCGTTTCCACTTGTAATGAATCCAAATATCCCTTTCCTGTTTCTATGATCTCTAATTTCTTCTATCTCTGCTTTTAATTTTAAACTAATTTGTTCAGCAATTTTTCGTGTTCTACCGGATCGTGAATAGTAAACAATAAGGGTTTTCATTATCTTTTCCTTTCATCTAAGTTCTATTTTTACACTTACATTGCACCATGTACATTAATTTGATGTACTGCAAGTCATGCCCTCTTGATAATTATGCAGGGAGTTACAAATCTGCTCAACTATTTATGGTACCAGCGTAATTTTCCAGTCTGAACACAACCTTCACCCTGGGTATTGTTCTTAACGATTTGGATAATCCATTCTTGAAGTTTATCAGAAAGACACACTATGATTTTTACTTCTTTTCCATAATGTACGTTAACTATTCGACCTTCCTGACTTTCAATCGATTGGAGAATAGCTCCTAATGACTGGTATCCAATACCTTCAAGCATAAATTCTCTCAATGGATATTTATTTTTTTTCCCCGCTAACTGCAATCCTTTTAGGGCAATATCCCGATAGGATTTTCTAAGTCCACTTATACCTAATTTTATACCACCAAAATAACGAATAACAACCACCATTGTATTGGTAATGTTTTCACGCCTGATGGCTTGTAATATGGGAGGACCTGCCGAATTGGCGGGTTCTCCTGCATCTGAATATTGGGCAATCTCTTCATTTTCAATCCCTATTTGATATGCCCAGCAATGGTGAGTAGCATCAGGAAACTGTTGCACAATTGATTTTAGAAACATTTTTGCTTCTTGTTTATTTTCAACTTCCTTTATAAATGCAATAAAACTACTTTTATTGATTGTTCTTTTTAACTTAACAAAATGCTCTACAGTTTGATAATTATCTATTTTTTCCATTTTGCTATTTTCTGTTTTCCCTTATTTCCCCTTTACCTTATTCTAACAAAACAACTTCTTAGTTATGTTTAATCTCACGCAGACAGACTTTTGTTACATCGTTAAAAGAATGAATGGAGACTGAAATACTTATTTTTTATTTTTACATTGATGATAACAATCTATGAATCTATCTCTATTCTTCCGGGAATACATCATAAGGACCAACTTATTTTCTTGACTACCTATTTGGTATGAAATATAAACTCGGTAATCCGGAGGAGAAAAAATGGTCAGCAAAGCATTTCTGTTTGGTGGGAGATTAATTTCTTTAACCTCTTCCCATAATATACGAAAATTAATTGTTTTCCCGGAATCCTCTGTCTGCCTACCCCCTATGAAAGAGTTAAACCAATTTTTTTTTGGAAATGTCTGAAAATAGAAGGAACTTTCGGTATAGTATAAAAGACCCCAGGTTCTATCCTTTATGCCCTGGTAGCCACGTATATATTCACTCATATCTTTTCCCTTGATTTCTTCACCAATTTCCTGTTCTTTTTCTTTCCAATATTTCTCTACATCTTTTTGGGGTAACTCTTTCAATATAGCCTCCTTTTATCTTGCTTTTTACTAATCAAGTAAATATCGCACCTGCATAGCGGGTGGCTGTAAGAAGCTCTGCACCATCACTACGCCGGTATGGTGAACAGGTTCATGAGGAGCCAGCTTTTCTAACCAGTTCTTATAATAATTACGTAGGCCACCTCACTTTTCCCGTCTTAAATAATCAGGATTAGTTAATTTGACTGGATAGAACAACTTGGGCACCAGCTTTCTCGATTTCAGAAAATTGTTGATTAATTTTTTCTGTCTCTTTAGAAAATGTAGCAATAGCATCACGAACCAAAAATACTTGAATACCTTCCTTAAGAGCATCCAAAGCAGAAGATTTAACACAAAACTCCAGCGCTATTCCAGAGATATAAAGTTCTGTAATCCCTTTTTCTGTTAAAAATTCTATAAGTTTTATATTTGTGGCCTCAAAGGCAGAATAGCCGTCATCTTTATTCCCGGTTCCTTTATAAAAAATTTTTTCAATTTTCCCCTGCTCAAGGTCAGGATGAAATTCAGCCCCTTTACTTTCGGCCACGCAATGAACCGGCCATTTCTCAAAATGCGCAGTTTGTTCAGGATGCCAGTCTTTTGATGCCAAGACAAGGCTAAATTTATCCATCAAGCTATTAATGACAGGGATTACCTGCTCTGCGTTTTCTACTGCTAAAGAGCCACCTGTTAAAAAATCATTTTGTACATCAATAATTAATAATGCTTTCATTTTTATCCTTCTTTCAAAAAATTTGTTATGGAATATCAAACTGTATATCGACCTCTTTACAAATATTCTGGGCAAAATCTCGAGCTTTCTTTTGAATATTGGTAATTTTCTTTACAGCACCCGGATCATTGGCAATAGCCATTAAACTAAAATAAGGTGGGAGCTTTAAACCTTTATTAACATTTAAGGCTCCGATTAACTGCATAGCAACATTTTCGTTTCCAGAATTACCAGAAACAATAATCGCAAAAAATGATTTTTGGTAAAAATTTACTCTTTTGTAAAGAACTGTTAACCGATTAATAACAGCCATTAACTTAGCAGATACAGCGTCATTGTAATTTGGACAAAGCCATATCAAGTAATCCGCCTTTTCTATAGCAGGTAAAATTTCCTGAACCATGATTCCGCCATAAAAACAGCTTTTTCTTTCACTATAATGTTTGCAAGTCTTATATAAACACCCCCGACAATCAACAATTGTTCCGTTTTCAACATGTTGTTCCACCAACTTCTCTCGATCGTACGAAATATAATTTTTTACCATCTGCCAGAGCATCATGGTGTTGGAAGTTTTTCTTGGATTCGAATACAGTACTAAAATGTTTGGGTTTTCTAAAATAATTTCATTATTTTTTATCAATCTACGAACTAAATTACGGCTATTCTTTCTATAAATCTCAAATAAGGGGATCTTTAGTTGTTTTTGCCAGGTTAGAAAATTCACTAGATTTCTCGTTGCCTCTACTACCGGATGACCCATATACCGACTTCCCAGCTGGTTAGTTTGTAAAATAATACGATGTACAATACATTTGGTCCATAGTTCAACAGGACTTTGAATCATTATTGCCCCCTGTGAATTTTCTAATGATCCTTCTCCTCTCTTGCTAATTGCTTGCAGCATCTCTTCAAGTGAAAGATTAAAACCATATTCATTTAATTCCACAGCCCACAATATTTTTCTATTCTGTAAAGGCGGAATGTCCTCTACTCGGGTAATCATTTTGCCTTGATGCCCTGCGACTGCCTCGTCTATAACCCTCATAAATTCTGAGGATATTTTACCTGGCAATAAAATAACCAAATCTTTAACCATCTATTTCTCCAAGTTTTTTGCCTGTTTTTTTGCTTGCTGATAGCTTTTATCCAGATGCTGAAATAAATTTTGATGTAGATTGAACTGTTCCCATTCCAGTCCTACAGGTGTTTGACGATTCCTGGATCCCCAAAAAATTCCTCCCAAAAACCCGGCACTATAATGCCACTGTCCATTGATTAAAGCTAGTAATGAAAGTGCACCAGAAGACAATGCCGGAGCAATATAAGGTTTAAAGCCTATTTTTCTCAGTTCAATATTAGCATTTAAGGCTTTTTGGGTTAGAAGAGAAGAAATTTTTTGATTATAATCTTCTACATTATCAGCAATGATTAGTCCTTTTCCATGCGGTCCAAAAGCTCGCCCTTTTTTTTGGTAATGTTGTGTCTTGGCATCTTTTTCCGCATAATAGCATGCCCGACCGTGCATAACACCTAAACCAAACCCTCTAATCTGATCAGCACTGAGACCTTTGCCATCTGGCTTACCTTCTTCATTAAGATTGCTCACTAAAAAGGCACCCTGGCATAGTAAATCCACGGGATCAGAAACCACTGCAAAAATTCCATTATATTGGACTTTTCTAGCCCGTTGAGCATAATAATTGATAATTCTTGAATTGGCCTGCAATTGCAACATCCTGACATCCTGGACTTCCCTTCCTGGTGGAGGGACTCCGATTGATATGCAAAATACCACCATATCAGCCTGGAAAATCTCGTCAGATTGGATTTCCTTAACCGGGGGGAATTTCTTCTCACCTGAAGCATCAATAATTTGATTCGCCTCTTGCTCCCAGCGTGAAACAGCCTTCTCATTAGTATCAAAAATACCTATCGTTTTGATCCTTTCCTCTCCTAACAAACGTAAACCAGTTATCAGTGTGCCCCCGACATTTCCCAGTCCAATCACATTGATCTGCCATTGATCTGGATATTCCCATTCCAGGCGATTCTTCCAGCGAGGGTTGCCACAATTACATAGACCAACTTCTCTTTTCTCGATTTTATCTTTAATCCAATCAGGAAAAAAATCAAAATTATTACTCATTTTATTGGGTTTTTGCAGAATACTGATATCTCCTTCTTTATTAACTATTTGATCCGGGTGAATAAGGGCAACCAAAGGATTGACTTTTTGCCAGTCTCTTTCTTGAAGAAAGTAAATATATTTATTCCTCTCAATGTTAGTATGACCCAGTTCGACTGGCTGCAAATTTTTTATTTTCATTTCCGAAAAAAGTATTTTTTTAGGTAAGCGATAATAGTAGATCATAAAACTTCCTTTCGTATATTAAATTCCCGAGAATGTGGATAAAGTAGTAAATCTTTATGATTGACCTTTGCTCCTCCTTCCCATATTCTATGCAACAATTCCAGATTGTTTTCTAAATACATCGAAGTTGCCATGGACAGATTATAATTCATATGTTTTCCATGATCCGGATAACGAGGATAAAGACAGACCTCACCAAGATGCCCTAAGGTCAATTTACGGTGATAAATTGCCTGATATTCTTCTTCAAGTGCTTTCATAATTTGAATAGCATTTTCTATACATGTTTCTGAAAAGATATAAATCGTTTCCTGTTCTACCCCTTTTAAAAATACTGGATAGGCAAAAGGTAGAATCATATTAATTGATCTAACTAAATTACCCTGTTCAGATTCATTTCTAAATAATCCGTCTCCCCCAATAAAAGGATATAAATCGCTTTCATTAAACCATACACGGAGATTTGGAATAAAATAAGCACAATCCACTGACCGTTTCTGAATCATAGCCAATTCTTTCCCTCTCCCTGACAACAGGCCAACAATAATCTTGTGTACTTTAATATTTTCTTTTTTAAGCAATGGGCTCAAGGCTCTTAGACGATAGCCTTTATGAAGTAGATCATCAATCAGCAACACCGGGCGATTGAAAGATCTGATCATCTTAACCTGATTTTCCAGGCTCATGTAATAACCAAAAGAATCAATTTTAAAATGTTGCATGTCCGGTGTAAAAATCTTATCAGTATGCAGTGATTTAGTGATTGTATTAGGTACAACCATTTTATGTAGAATTTTTCCAAAGGGCACACACATTAATGGTCCCAAGTTTCGTTCACTTCCTTGTTCGGTAGGCACTCTGTTTTCATGGCAGACCTTAGAAACAATAGACTGGTTAATCAAATCTATATTAAAGGGAATTAACAGGTGCCCGGGGTATAATTGAGTCATCACTCTCTGCAAATTGATGCGTGCCAGGCGTATGGCTTCTCTAACTCTGTAACTTTGCATGAATGGTTCCTTGATGAGTGTTTCTATATCCAGGCTTATTGTACAGGGCTTTCGAATATCTACAGCCATCACAGAGTAAGACTGATTGCCAACTGGTAATTCTGAAAATCCAAACAGCTCTAATGTCCTTATTAATTCCGGAGTAAATATTTCAGGAATCATATTTTTATAAACTGCATAATCATAGTCTTTTTGAACACAGAAAGTAAGGACTTCGGTTAAAATAACCTGGCTTAAATCCCTAAACTGTGAAATGTTTTCCTCTGAGGAAACAGTAAAAACCCCATCAATAACAATGGTACGACCGGTAGCATGGTCTCTGATATACTGAGAAATAATATTATCCTCAAATTCATGATAGAAAAAACTGGAACGAACCCAGTGAATGGCAGCAAAGCCAAATACCTTCTCAGTATTATGTATGTCTTTTAATAGAATGATTCGAGGATTAAGTTTTTTATTAAACTCTCTTAAACTATCCAGTGCTCTTTGTTGAAGGTTTTCTGGAAAAACTTCTTCAACCAGTTCTTCCATAACTGAATCTTTCATATGTTCTATAACTTCTACTTTGGCATAAACTTTTTGTAAGGTAGATTTATACTGTGGCTCCCTTTGATACAGACCAAATTGATAGATATAGCGCTCTGCTAATGGATCGACTAAATCAGATATATCGCGATGATTATCAACATTTCTTCTAATCTGGCTGGAGCTTATTTCTTCTAAAGGTGCCTGCAGGTTCAGCTGAATAACTTCTGACCCAAGTTTATTGATGATTTCCTGGTATCTTTTTTGTTGCTTTTCAGAAAGATGAAACGGCTTTCGGCTAAAAACAATATGGGGGAAATGAATTATAGAATTTTTATCCTTTACATCAAGATAGGCTGATGCGTTTAACAGAACATCACTTCCAGCCACTAAATAAATTTTAGAATGAGGAAATTCTCTCTTGAGCATCCTCAAATCATCAGGGTTGGCAATATTGCTGGGTAAATTTTCCGGATAAAGGTAGACATTTAATTCATCTGCAATAGACATATTAATCAAATTTTTTCGATAGAGATGTGGCTGTGTTCGTTTGGACCAAGAAAATTCATCTACGGATAGATACACCTCCATACCCATATTCTCAATCTCCCGTACAATCTCCTTATGACTTAATGAAAAAGGATCAAACGATCCCGGGAAAAAAGCAATACGTCCAGGAACCTGCAGGCTTATTTCCCCTTCATAGAAATGATAATTGGAAATAAAGACATAAAGTTGATGAAGAGCAACTGTATTAGAAAAGAAAAGTAGAATATCCTGCTGAGAGATAGTAGCAATTAAGTTCAGCAGTTTCTTGGCAATGAGTATAAAAATATCATTCTTATCCTTCAGAGTAAGATGATTGGAAGCAAATATTTCTTTACCAATGACCCTTGAAGTTACCCGTTTAACAAGAAGATCATGATGTGCCAAACCATTCATTAAAATTCCCAGCATTCGAATTAATCTTTTTTTGTAAGAGACATACTCTTCTTTATACCTTTCACGATAAGAGGCATAACGACTTATCGCTACTGCAATCGTTCGGATGAGCAATGTGCAAGTCCATTGGTCAGCTATCTTGATCTTTTGTTCTAAGTCATCAATGAATTCATCTATTTCACGAGGGGGTAAAAAGGGAATTGATTGCCCCAGATAATAGGGAATATATTTTGTATATTGATAATCATCAATTTCCAAAGCCTTTAAGAGCTCAATAGAAATATCATTTTTTTGCTCTACAGTCAAGTAAGGAATGATTTTGATAAGGACGCGTCCTGCATAATTACGAATCGGTTCATGAGTGCTTACCTTCAGTATATTACAAAAATGCAGGGCAGTATAAACAGCTTCATCTCGATTCAACTTAGCCCTTTGGGCCAACATATCGATTTGGACTTTCTTAATAATTGCATCAGTGGAGGACTTTAAATTATTCAAATACATCCGATCGATCTTCTGAATATCCTGCAGGCAATATCGTTTAAATCGATCTACTAAAGACTGTTTAGCTTTAATTTTTTTTATTATTCTGAATCTAAGATAATTCTCAGCAGGAATCACTGAACATTCATCTATTTGCATCAGAGCTGATTGACATAATTCCCGAAAAGGGTCTTTATCAGATACTTCATCTAAAATATAATCTATCACATCCAATGCGTTGATACGCAAGACTTTTTCCTCATGCTGTATAAAACGGATCAGAAATTGACAGAAAACAGAATCAATCCCATTTTTAGAAGAAAAAGGAATATTCTTTAATCCCTGAACTAAATAAATAGCGATATTTTTAGGAACATGATGAAAATTAATTTGCTCATAATGCTTTTTAATAATTTGTAGATATTGCACCAATTGCCGCCCTTGACTATTCTCAAATAAAGCATCAAACATAAAAGGAAGGTTTTCTCTTATTCTGCACTGATTGAGTTCCGAGGTTTTATAATTAGGCTCAGTAAATAATTGAATATATTTCTCTAATAGATCTGTACTCTTTACTTTTGATGCTTTTATACTCACATCATCAGGGATTTCTTTGCGATATTTTTCGTCAAAGCTAGCGATTAAATACCCAATAAGTTTAGCACTTTTTCTTCTAACCCCTTCTTCCGAAAAGGTAAGCTGATCATATAAAAAATTCAATGCTAAAATCTTTTCATTCTGATTAAGATAGGTAGCATATTCCGAAAATATACTTAGATATTCCTGAAGATTCTGCCAATTAACCTCACTACGGGCAGACTCAAGGATAGAGTTAATGGAGGATTCATTTCTTAACTGGAACATCAACTGAAAACTGTGCTCCCAAGACAGATATTTGATTTGTTGAATTACTTCATCCCCATTAAGCAAGGGGAAAAAACGTTGTTTTTTAACCGGGTGATGTTTTTTATCAGGCAATGGAATAAGATTTATATCGACACCATTTTCTATTAAAAAGTCTTCAAAATCCTTTAACTTGGCAAAAACCCGGCGGTATCTTCTTTCTTTCTTTTCATCCACATTGTCCAGTTTGCTTAAAATAACCTGAAAAGATTCCTGAAGGCTATAAATGTTCATCTGATCTGTATTTATCTTGTTCTTAACACGAAAATCGGAATAAATCAGGATGAGTGCTTCCAGAGAAAGATTTTCCAGCTCTAAATCCCAAACTGAATGATTGACTGCAATATGGCCGATATAAGTAATATTCTGCCGCTGAAACCATATATCAGTATAATAATAATGAAGGTAGGGAACTCTTTTTTGCTCACTGGAACGACAACCATACTTTCCCACATCATGACCCGCAGCAGATCCGGAAACAATACCCAAATCAAGTGAGAAACCCTGTCTTTGTATCTGCCTGGCAATACTTAAAGCCAAAGCATGGACACCACAAATATGATCCATTGTATTATATTTATATATCTCTCTGCTTAAAGTCATCATTTCATAAACAAATAGCTGATCAAAAGCATCTAAAAAACGTTGGTACTCCTGGGGTTGTTCTAATAGCTCTATTTCTTTGCTTGATAAAAAAGTAAGGGGGTACTGAAAAATAAAGAGGTCTACCTCGTGCTGTTTTTGTAGAGTAATCATTTTGCGGTAAGTTAGTAAAAATATATATAATAATTTCCTTCTAGACAAAGTCATCTCTTTCAATTCCGGTCTAGTATCGGGAAAAGATAAAAATTGACAAAAATGATAGATCTGTTTTAGCCATTCTTCTTTACTGAGAGTTTCATCAATAGCTTGGAATCTACGCCAGAATAGTTCCAGTGTTTGATACGCATCAAGTTTTTGTTGGCTTATATTTCGGAATAGACTTCTAATAAAATCGTTATCCTCTTCTAATTCTTTGATATCATTGACCTCTATGCTATATCTTTTCAAAAGGTCAATTCGGGATATCTCTTCAAATAGTTCCTTAATCACTGATTCTATTTTATGCATTTGTTTTTTTGATTTCATTGCTTACGCTCAGACTTTTAAAATAATCTTTACCATTTATTTTACTATCTTTGTTCTTACTATCCAAATATTTTATATACCTATTAGCTCATTTCCCTATTCAGACCTGTGCTAAATATGCTAAGCTAAATTAATATCATCAATAAAACTTGAGCTACTACTGAACCTATCGCCAATACCTGAAACCTATCTCCACACCTATATTATATTATAAACATGGATGAGCAATCTTTTAAAGAGTATAACCTCATAAATAAAACTTAATCATTCTGAATACAATCATCAGGATATCTGATGGCCATACTATGTTAACATCTAAAAATTTGTAAATTTGTCTCCCTTACTATAAAATATTGATCAGGGATTGAGTTTTCCAAGTTGGAAAGTATTTCAAGTCCTTTAGACCAACTACAAGTACTAATGTCAGAACTGTCAATATGTCTTTGAAATTAAAACATCAATCGAAGAAATGAAAAAAACCTATTTTTTTAGTGCCAAATAAGGCACATAAATACCAGAAGGTTATGTACGGGAAAAACTGTTTTTCCAGTATAAAACATCTTTTTTTTATGACTTACCTTTAATTATAAATATATTTGCTAATCTTATCATATTCAAGTTATATTATATAGTATCTAAGTCTTTTCTGTTACACACCAGGAAAAGAGGGATAATCAATGAAAATTGCCTGGGTAGAAGAAATACAAAATATGGATCGCGACGCAATCCAAAAATACGGAATCAGCGATGAACTTTTGATGGAAAATGCAGGTATGGCAGTTTGTCAAACTATTGCCAAAAAACTTGGTATCAGAAATAGACATTTCTTGATCTTTTGTGGCACTGGAAACAATGGCGGAGACGGCTTGGTCGTGGCGAGAAAATTATATTCTAACGGTGCTCATATCAAGCTCTGTATATTAAGTAACCCGGAAAAATACAAGGGTGCTGCCTTAAAAAACTGGCAGATTATTCAAAAAATAGATTTACCTATTCTAATTATGCCCAGCATAGAAAAAGTCAAATCATTAATCAAATCTGATAACATTATTGTGGATGCAATTTTTGGTACCGGACTAACGAGAGATATTACCGGAACCTATTTTCAGGTGATTCAACTAATTAATCAAATGAGTAACCCGGTTATCAGTATTGATATTCCTTCCGGTATCAACGGCAATAATGGCACAATCAGTGGGATTGCCATTAAAGCAGATTATACGATCACATTTGGGCTTCCTAAAATGGGAAATATACTCTATCCTGGCTATGAATATGGTGGAAATCTTTCTATTTCCCATATCTCTTTTCCACCCGCATTATATGAAAGTGAAGATCTAAAAACTCAAATCAACATACCTCTTGCGATTCCTGACAGACAGAAAGACGGACACAAAGGAACCTTTGGAGATGCACTTTTCATAGCAGGTGCTCACAACTATTATGGTGCGCCTTACTTTTCATCTCTCTCTTTTCTGAAAGCCGGGGGTGGCTATTCCCGATTGGCAGCCCCTGCTTCTGTCGTGCCATATATCAGTACTAAAGCCAGTGAAATTGTCTTTCTTCCACAAAAAGAAACTGACAGTGGCTCAATTAGTTTGAATAATTTTGATGAACTCCTGGCATGCTCAGAAAAAATGGATGTGGTTATCCTTGGACCTGGCTTATCCTTACAGGAAGAAACGCAGGTTTTGGTTAGAAAGTTGATTGTTGAGATAAAAAAACCACTACTGATTGATGGTGATGGTCTAACTGCTTTGAGTCATGATATCTCTATTCTAAATAAACGTCAACAACCTACCATCTTAACTCCTCATTCAGGAGAAATGGCACGTTTAATCAAACAAACGACTCAAAAAATCAAAGAAGATCCAATCCATATTATTCAGGAATTCACCCATAACTATAATACAATATGTATGCTAAAAGGTGCTCATTCCATCATTGGATTACCCAATGGTGAAATATACATCAATATGACTGGAAACAGCGGTATGGCATCTGCTGGTTCAGGAGATGTGCTAACTGGCACAATAGCTGCTATGTTTACCTTAGGCCTACCGATTGTATCCGCCGTTAGACAGGGCACACTTGTTCACGGATTTGCCGGTGATCTAGCGGCTCAAGAAAAAGGTGAAGATGGAATAACTGCTCAGGATATTCTAGAGTCTCTACCCCAGGCAGTGAAAACCATTCGTGAAAATCAAAAGAAAGAAAAACAAGTAAACTTCTCAGGACTTACTATCATCTAGCATTAGTACTTAACCAAATCAGTTAGAACGATAAATATTCTCACTCAAACTCTATGTACAATATTGCAGTAAACTAATTCCCTTTTACGAAAAAAATATTTTTCCATAAGGTTAAGGTTATCTTGTCAAATAACTTTCAAATTCTCTTAAAAACTCATCCAGGGTCATGGCAACTCTTTCCTGCTGATATTCTACCACATTTCTATCCTGAATCGCTTCCACCTGCCACCCCTCGCCAATAAAGATCATTGCATCTGGATATTCCAGCTGGTAACTATGATCAACCTTGGTAATTCTAAGAGGAAAATCTTTTTCTTTAAAGACTTCCAATACGTGGGAGCCCAATTTTATTTGTACAACATCGTCCTGGACATCCAAATTTCCATAGCGATTATCCCAGGATTGCACTTTCCATTCTTCATTAAAATAAATGGGCGATTGCCGGTAATAATAAACAAGTCCCTCTTCGTCTATCCGGTCAGGCACCCCCATAACCTCTTGAACTTCTTTTGATGTGAAACCGATTTTAATGGGACCGGTCATAGGTTTTTTAACCAGAATATCCATTTCCGGTTTTATAAAGACATTGTCTACCGAAGACCAGCCCTTTTGTGTTTGACCTTTGTCTTCTGTTTGTGACTGCCCAAAAGAAGAAAAACAACCAAATATGCAAAATATTAAAAAAACAACTATTAATTTTCTTACTTTTACCATTTTTTAATTAACCTCCAGTATAGATAATAATTAATATTTATTTCTATTATCATTTTACCACATTTCAATCTCTCTTAAACAATGATTAAAAATCGATTTAATTTGTTTCCACTATTCAGATGACATTAAATTGATATCAATCATTCCTAATCCGGAAATGAGGGTGATGTATATCTTCCTTTCCGAAAAATTAAAAGCTGAATTGAAATAGAAATTACCAATATGGTTAAAGCCATCACATTTAATACGATTAAAAACACCTTTTATCAACAGGCGGACTCCAACATCTTCCGGAAGATTGATAATGGTATGGCCAATCCCCCCGGCCAAATAAACGGCAATATTTTCCTGATAATCCCCGGTCAAATCAATGATGGCATCTCCACTACCCATTGCCATTTTGAGATTGGATAGATTAATTGCACTTAAATCTAGCTGGTTCTCCCCATTACCTATGGCTATATCCAGATCCAGGGGAATATCCGGATTAAATGCCAGTGTCCAATGATTGATAAGGGAATTAAATAACCCTTTTTCATTCTCTTTCTGAATAACTTTTAGAATGCCTTCTCTATTTTCCACAGCATAGGTTACTTCTGGAGCCCATTGCTTTAAATTATAAGCAAAATCGGAGATTAGTAATGACGGTTGATTCCCTCCCGAAATCCGGAGATCACCTTGATAAATTATTATCGTAGCATCAACCTTATGTGCCTCTTCCAGATCAACCGTAACTGTTTCTTCAATAAAATCTCCCGTATTCCAGCAACCAAAAAGAAAAAAAACAAGAAAGAATATTATAAAAATGAATAAGAATGTAGTAACAGCCTTATTTTTCATTCCGGACACTCTACCTCTTTCTTCCGATTCTTATAAGTAAATACCGCACCCGCTTTTAAAATCGGGTATTATTTTTCTTTCTTTATATTTTCAAGCTGGGCTAATAATTCACCGAATAATTTCATCGCCTCTTCCAAAGGTTTACCGGTGGTCATATCAATGCCGGCCTGCTTTAAAACAGTTATTGGATAGTCTGAACACCCTGCACAGAGAAATTCGAGATATTTTTGCACTGCCGGCTGTCCTTCCTGTAAAATCTTACGGGATATAGCAATAGCGGCGGCAAAACCAGTAACATATTGGTAAACGTAATAATGATAATAAAAATGGGGTATCCGAGCCCATTCCAATGTAACTTCTTTATCAACTATCACATTGTTACCATAATAATAGCGATTCAAATCGGCATATTGTCGTGAAAACCAATCCGCTGTAAGCGATTCTCCTTTTTCATCATGTATATGAATTATTCTCTCATATTCTGCCAACAATGCTTGTCTGAACAATGTGGTTCTGAATTGTTCTAAAAAATGATTTAGAATGGTAAGCTTTTCAATTTTATTCTGGGCACGGGCAAGCAAATAATTTGTTAACAAAGCCTCATTAGTTGTGGAAGCAATTTCTGCCAGAAAGATGGAATAACCGCTATAGATAAAAGGTTGGTTTTTATTGGAGTAATAACTATGGAGGGAATGACCCAGCTCATGAGCCAGAGTATAGACATCTTCCAGTGTTCCCTGATAATTTAATAAAATAAAAGGTTTGCCCTGATAACTTCCGGTAGAATAGGCTCCGCTGGTCTTCCCTTTATTTTCATATACATCCACCCATCTTTCCCTTAACCCCTTTTTGATAACAGACAAATATGATTTTCCTAAAGGTGCAAGTCCATGTATAATAGTGCTCAGAGCCTCTGGATAGTTAATATGTACCATTTCCTCTGACAATGGTAGATGTATATCATACATATGAAATGGGTCAAGGTGTAAAAATTCTTTCTTTAATTGAATATAATAATGTAATAGATGGATATTTTTATGGACAGTATCCAGTAAATTTTCATAAACACTAACTGGTATATTATCTTCAAATAAAGCAGATTCCAGACTATTTTTATATCTCCTGATTTTACTGTAAAATCGATCTTTTTTTAAATTCCCTGCGAGTAAAGCAGCAAAAGTATTACGGTGTTGATGATATGGTTGATAATATCTTTTAAACACCATTTTACGAAAATCTCTATCTTTATTCTTCAAGAGAGAAATAAAATTTCCATGGCTAATAGGGATGCTCTTCCCTTCCTTATCTTTCACCCTGGAAAACCTCAGGTCAGCATGACTGAGCATACTAAATGAGTTTTCGGGGATCATGGCCATTTCGCCAGCTTGAGCTATAATTCGTTCTTCATCAGGAGAAAGGATATGTCCTTTTTTCCGGAAAATATCTTCTAGATAATGCCGATAAACACTTAATTGAATATTTTCCCTCATCCACTCCTGTAACCTATTCCTATCCAGAGACAAAATTCCCGGGTCAATAAATGACAAACTTTCCTCAATATTAACCATTAAACCGGATGCCCGATAAAAAATTGACTGATAACTATCATTGTTGTTATCTTCATCCTTGCGCATATGTGCATACGTATAAATACTCTGTATCAATACAGAAATTTTATCTCTTAACTGCAAACACCTTAAAAAAGAATGGACATCTCGGGTAAAGTTTTCTTTATATTTTAGCAATTGATATCTTAGTTGCTCAACTCTCTGGCAATCTCTTTCCCAATCACTTGTATCAGCATAAAGAGATTCAACATCCCATCGAAATTGCACAGAAATTTTTTTCCTTGAAACTATCTTGCTCTGACTTTCAGAATTACTTTTCATCAATACATCCTACCATGTAAAAACATTTCTGTTTATTATGAATCAACCTGTTGAAATAAATAAATAAATCTTTCCTGCAAATTTGGAGTAAGCGCAAGTATATTTTGGCCCCATAAATCAAATGTTCTACCATCAAGATGAGAAACACTGGCTCCTGCCTCTTGAGCTATCAATACACCCGCTGCCATATCCCAGGGAGAAAGTTTATAATGCCAGTAACCATCCAGAATACCTGCACCCACATAACTAATACCCAAGCTCGCACAACCCATGAACCGGAATAGATATGTATTTTCTTTCATTAACCGTTGCATTATTTGAATATTTTTTTGATAAAGACGAGGCTCATGACCCCAATCGGAAGCCAACAATTGATGCTTACTTTTATTATCGGCTAAGTGAAGCTCTTTTCCGTTCAGGTAGGTACCATGATTCTTCCGAGCATAAAAAAGATCATGACGAAGTGGATCATAAACTACCCCACACAAGGGCTCGTTATTTTTCCAATACCCAATAGATACCGCAAAAAATGGTATTTGCTTTACAAAATTTAGAGTGCCATCCAGTGGATCAATAAAAAAAGCATGTTCCTTTTTGATAATATGTTCATCTTCCTCTCCCACAATGGGAATATCAGGGAATCTTCTGATTAATTCTTCCTGGATGATTCTTTGGGATTCATGGTCTATATTGGTCACCAGGTCGTGACTATCTCTCTTCTCTGAAACACCAAATTCTCCAAGTTCATAATAATGACGAATAAAATTGCCTGCCCTCAGTGAAACAGTGATCATTGTCTCCAATAAATCATACTTCATATTATTTCCTTTTAAAATAATAGCAATGTCAATTATACTTCCAGTTCATTTTCCTTGATGATATGTTTTACTTTTTTGATATCATCTTGTAATTGATCCAATTGCTGTTTTATCCTATAGCAAAAGTGTTCGTGGTCAAGTTCTACACCTGAAAATTCCATATCGGCTAATAAAAGACAAAATTTGTGTTTAATCTTATTGATATTTCTTACAATTTCATCCAACTGGGTCTCCTTGTTGATATCTTTTATCAGTCCCTGGGTAATAATCTGATTATCTCTGATTAAAAACGTTTCCCCGATAGCTGGAACATAGGTATCAAAAGCAAAATCCTGTTTTAAACGTTCAGACAATGAATCTGATTCGTGTTTTTCCCCGTGTACAACAAAAACTTTTTTTGGTTTTTTCTGCAATCCCTTTAGCCACCAAAGCAATTCATCCTGATCAGCATGAGAAGAAAAACCGTCAAGGTGATAAATTTCTGCTCTGACATCAATCATCTCTTCCATAATATCTAAGTTTTTCTCACCACTAACAATTTTTCTTCCCAGGGTCCCCTCTGCTTGATATCCAACAAAAATAATAGATGATTCTTTTTTCCAAAGATGATTTCTCAGGTGGTATTGAATACGACCTCCATCGCACATACCACTGGCCGAAATAATAATTTTACTTCTTTTGGAACGGCTAATCCGCTTAGAAGCCTTACTGGTACGTGTCATTCTCAGAGATTGAAAATCAAGAAGCTGATTACTTTCTTCCATAATCTTCAAATTCTTTCGAGCAAAATCCTGTGGGTTATTACGATAAATTTTGGTTGCAGCAATTGCCAACGGGCTATCTAAATAGAATCTTAATTTTTTTAGTCTTTTATCCTTACTTTTCAGTGGTTTCACCTGAAGATTATAATATTGACTCAATTCATATATGATATCCTGGGTCCTTTGTAATGCAAAGGCAGGAATAATAACATCTCCACCCCTTTTTAAAGTTTTATCAATGATGGAAAAAAATTTTTTAACCTCCCGTCGATAAGGTTGATGTCTCCTTCCTCCATAAGTTGATTCAACTACTACATAGTCAGCTTCTTTAACTCTTTGCGGATTTCTTAAGAAGGGTTTGTTTTTTCTACCTATGTCCCCTGAAAACAGCCACTTAGTTTCTTTCCCTTCTTCCCGGATCCATAACTCAATCGACGATGAACCCAGAACATGACCTGCATCCTGAAAACGGAAACTGATATTTTCATCAATGTTAATCTTATATTGATAAGGAACAGCTCGAAATAATAAAAGAACATCCAAGGCATTTTCGATACTGTATAGTGGTTCTATAAAAGGTTCTCCGGATCTGAGCCTCCTTTGATTCTCTTCTTCAGCATCTTCTTCCTGAATCTGTCCGCTATCAGGAAGCATGACAGCAGAAAGTTCCATTGTTGATTTTGTGCAATAGATATGACCCTGAAATCCCTCTTTAAAAAGTTGAGGAATCCTGCCACAGTGGTCAATATGAGCATGGGTTAGAATTAAAAAATCTATTTCTTCCGGTTGAAAAGAAAAAGGTAAGTAATTTAAGCGTGTAATTGCTTCATCTCCTCGAAATAGTCCACAATCTATTAAAAATTTCTTATATTTTGTCTGGATAAGGTAGCAAGACCCTGATACAAGGCGATTTGCTCCCAGAAAGCTAATTTTCATATATTAATCTCCTCTCAATAACGAATCTAATATACAATGTTCAAATGATGTCTTATTAAAAATAAGAGCCATAAATTATAACCTATTTAACAGGTTATTGGCAAATATTTCTGCATTATATAAATCTTTTAAATCGGGATGTCCCTTATTTAAACCTCCAACAAGTTTCAAAAGACCATAAGTAGCAAAGCCTCTACACGAAAAACAAGCAATTAGTTTCATTCCTTTTAACTCCATCTTATTACTGATATATTGAATATACTTTTTATTCTGAACACCACTGGTAGTAAAAAGAAAGGCTTTTTTGCCCTTTAGTGGGGGCAATTGGGCTAAAAAACTTCTAATTTTTTCATGAGGTTTACCGAAATAAATACCACTACCAATGCCAATTATATCAAACTCATACAATTTTGAGATATCGACCTGTTCGGGTTTAACTAATTCTGCCTGAAGTCGTTGGGCAATCACTTGAGCAATTTTTTCTGTATTCTGATAATGATATGATGCAAAAACAATGATTATTTTTTGTGATTTCATCTATTTGTTTATTTCTTTGGACTGAGCTGAATTGAATAATGGTAAATCTTTAAAATTTAGTACTAATTTAGCATAAAAAAGTTTAACTTGCCACTATTTTAGAAAAAGAATGCTTATTCTTGAAAGAAAACTTTGTATTATATGATCAATTTTTCTTTAGTATTTTATAGACCGAACCGTCTATACTGCAGAAAACCTTAATTCTATTGTTAATTTAGTTATTATACTTTGTCTGATGAAATCTACCTCAATTAGTAGCGGGCTGGTTGAAAAAATATCCAATGGTATTTTATAGTAGCAGATCAATCTTACCTCCTTAACTTATTGTGTGATTAACCCTTATGTTTTTTTTAGAAAATCTTATGTTGCTTACCACAAAAAAAATAATGGTAGACAGAATAAGGCACCATACACCCGGCCAAATACCCAACGGGAAATATCCAGTGAAATACATGAGAATTGTTGCTAATCCCCCCACAACAATGCTGCTAACCGAGGCAATTCGATCTCTCTTTCTCCAGAAAATACCAAAATAACTTGGAGCTAATGCCAATAATCCCGCAGAGGACATTACCGATAATTCAACAATAATACCAAACTGTCCCAGTGAAAAGAAAAAAGCTGATAGAGCGATAACGGGAACCATTATTTTACCGAACAACAATTTTTTTCCCTCTTCTACTTTAAATAACTTACCATAAACATCTACAGTACACATTGAGCTTAAGGTAAGAATAATAGAATTGACAGTAGAGACAGAGGCAGCTACAATACCCAAAAATACAACCAATGCCAGTACAACCGGTATTTTTTCCAGAATCAATGAAGTAATCAGGTCAGTATTGACAATATCCGGGAAGATGTGCCTTGCCGCCAAGCCTAGATGAATCACAATAAGGGTATAAATTAAACCGAAGGCAGCAAAACCAATAATCATAACCCTAAGGCTCTTTTTATCCCGGGAGATAAACATTCTCTGGGCTACCTGAGGATTGGTTAAAGCAAAAAATAACCAAGGAATGGTTAGGCCAAGAAATCTCTGATAGGACATTTTATTTGCTGCTAATAGATAACTGTGTTCATTTTGAATTACCTGAAAAAATTGACCAAAGCCTCCAAAAAAATGATTCATAACATAATACAAGAGAAATAGGGATGAAATAAGCATAATGAGGGATTGCAGGGTATCTGTCCAGGCTACTGAGCGCATTCCTGCCCAAAGTGTAAAAACCAATATAATAATTAGTGTTAAAAACACACCTAATTGATATGGAATACCTGTTAGTGTCTCCAATAGATAACCAATTCCGGTAAACTGAACGGACATATAGGGAATTAACATTAACAGAGAAAAGAGTGTGGCAATTCCCCCCAGTGCCGGACTATGATAAGCTTTACTTAGTAATTCAGACGGGGTAATACAATTATATGCTCTGCTAATCGACCAAAAGTAGGGTGCAAATAATACTAACAGTAAAATAGTACCCATGAGATAGGATAATTCAAAGCCCATGGTACTGACACCGAAAGAATAAGTCATGCCTACCAACCCTACCATCATGAATGCACTATAGGTAGTTGCGCTATAGGTCATTGCTGCTACGAAACCACCGATGGTCCGATTAGCAATAAAATATTCTGCAATTCCCGGCCCTGTTCTTCTTTTTGCGGAAAATGAAATCATACAACCAAGAAGAAACCAGATGAAAATACCCCAGAGCATGATAGATGCACGATTCATTTCAATCCTCCTATCACAATAATGCCATATATAATGACAATTACTGATAGAATAATCCAGAACAAATATGCACCCCAAAAATTGGCAGGTAATAGGAAGGGAATTGTTAGGCTTAAAATAATTAAGATAATGAAGATAACGAGTGGCCACTTGATGACCTTGAAATCAATTTTAATCATAATTATACCTCTTTTTATATCTATCTAAAATCAAGATATTTCAAATTCTACTGCCACTCAGATATAAATTCATTCAGATGCTTATTCTGGTTTAATTGAACCAAAATAAAACCCTGTTTTTTTTCAAAATGAAGTATACTGTAAGAAGCAGTATCTAGATGTATACGCCAGAAATAAGGCTTATTAATACCCAAACAAGCGGCTATTAACGGTTTCAAAACAGCCCGATGGGAAATAATAACAATCGTTTTACCGAAATACTGCTTTATTAGGTCATCTAAATCTTTCTTTGCCCTCTTTTGTACCTGATCTAATGATTCCATTCCAGAGACCGTTAATTTTTCTGGCTCATTCAACCATACCTGCCATTGTTCCGGATATTTTTGGGCAATAAACTCTTTGAACTTTCCTTCCCAGGGACCCAGCTCAATGTTATTCATTCCAAATCGTTCTTCTATTTCAATATTGCATTCCCGACTAATTGCTTCAGCAGTCTGCCTGGCACGGGACAAAGGACTGGTAAATATCCTTATTGGTTGAAACAATTTCACCTCTTTTGCCAATTCTATAGCCTGAGAAAGACCAACCTCATTTAAAGGAAAATCACTTCTACCACGAAACAAACCTTCCCGATTCCCCCGACATTCTCCATGTCGAACTAAGATAATAATTGTCCTAGCTGAATTATTTTCTTTCATTCTCCGTTCCATCATTTTCAGACTATTTTATTGTAACTATTCTAATGGTAATATCTAAAAAAATCAAATGATTTATCGCTTAGTAGGCTTGTGGTCTAATAAGGTAAGCACACCAACCATCATTTAAATTGTAGTAGATGCAGCAATAACCATATACACTACATCACTATTTTTTAAAATCCCGGCATAATGGTAATTGATCCCACCAGGTCTGCTAAAACAGTAGTAATAATACCATTACCATTATTAAGATATTTAACCATATTTTCCTGGGGAAAAATAAATATATGATAGAAACAAATGAAAAGGATAATACTAGTAATACCCCAGTAAGGTAAAAAACTACATGCATTATACTCCTTTCGAATTATACTTTCTTGATAAAACCAGAACGATCATACCAATAAGAATTGTCAAAACAATAATCCATTTTTGATATTGTAATTCAAAATAAACTCTCGATTGACCTATCTCCGGCAAAGGAATCGGGTCGATGGAAATACCGTTTTTTAGAGCTAAATCACGCACATTTAACAGGTGGATAACCGGCAATCCTAATTTCTGGTATTCAAAAATTAAACCCCTCTCCGGATGATCAGGAATTTCAGGACCATTCATGATCAAACCATTGGGATAGGTGATGGATGCAGTGGTATTACCATAATTGGCAGAGGCACCGCCAATATTGACAAATAATTTAATTTGACTACCTTCCCCGGCTGCTTCTTGATACAGTGCCATTCTTCTTTGAATATTATTAACCAAACTGTCTGTATCTATCAAAAAAGTGTTTGAACGTTGAGCAATATTCCGAATCACTTCCTGAGAATCAGGATATAACATTGCTTCAGCTTGATCATTGTTTCCACCCATGGAAACAGCCAGTAACTGATAAGGCATAATATCCTTCTGATTTAAAATTTTCAGCATATCAATAAAGGTAAAATCGGGAATGGTAGCACCATATTCAGATGCACCAATGGAATAAATCAAAAGAGGTTTGATTTTCATTGCCTTACATGCGGATAGTGTTGCTATATTCAAACCAGGAAATGACCCACTGGAACCAATTGCTATAATATCACCGGCTTCCAAACCAGCCTGTTTAAAATATTTTACTACCAAAGCAGCAAAATCAGGGTTAGCTGAAGTTCGTTTGGCACTAAGATTGCCAAGCGTTGTAGTTAAACATGTATATTCTTCTCCTATTATGCCGGTTTTGTTGGGATCTGATTTTTCATCAATAGGAATGCCTTTTGCTTCTCTTCCTTCCCGAATAACCTGCAATGATTCTAACATTGTTTTTGCTCCCTCAATTTGTAGCTGGTAATAAGAAGTAGGGATTTTCTGTTTGGTATGCTCTACCGCAACAAACCCAATACCAACAATCAGAAAGAGGATAATTAAATTTTTTATTGTGATATTATAATTCACCCATTTTTTCATCATTTTATATCTTTAAAAGGTGAGCTAAATGTTTTAGTGCGAAAATTTGTTCTAATAATACTGCCAAACCCGAAAGATACCTAAGGGAAGAATGATTAAAGTGCAAAAATTGGTAAATATCAATCTATCTACTAAATCAATGATCGGCAACCTTTAGAATATTAGCTCAAATTACTGATACCTCTTCTCGAGCACAATGAACTGCTTGTACCCATTTATAGGCAGAGATATGCTGGTTTTGGAATTGAAACCGATAGATATTCTCTTGATAGTTAAATTCCAGCACTGCTTGAAATTGAACGTTAAGCCCGGTAATCTTTCTCAATTCAAATTCGTACTTTTCTCCGTTAAGAATATAAAAAAACAATCCTTTCTGACCTAAGCAAAGATCCCCATTTCCAATATAGGTAAAAGGTTTATGAAAACTACCTTCTAATATATCAACAGCTTTGTCCTTCAAAATAAGATCATTGTTCTGTTTTTTAAATTTTTCAAAAATAAACTCTTTCAGATAACGATTCTGCCAACGATTCCAATCTCTGAGATTATCAAAATATAATTTTTCCTGCAAACTCTCCAGAAAAGCAAATTGATTATACACAACGCCATAATTGCATTTATTACAAAGCAATATATTCCCTTGGGAACTGAGAGTATTAAATGAATGACAATGGGGACAAAGAAATAAAAGATGTTCTAAATTTTCTGCTAAATTTTTACCAACATATTGATTGCGATTCTTTTTTTGGTAGGCAAAATCATCATGAGATAAGTGCTCTCTGATTCTGTCTTCTATTTGTTCAATAGATAAGTTTTGACTATCTTCCCTGGTAAGAGATAATTTATAATCTAAATTTACCTTACCTCTTCTGGACAACCTGGCCCAGCGAGGGTAAGCCAGGTATCCTCCCTTTATTTTGACTGTGACAACGGGAATATCTAATTTTTTAATTAATTTTGCTGTAGATTGAAAAGTCATTTCATCTGTAGTCCCATCCCATTTTCTCTCACCTTCTGGAAAAATACCTAATATTCTTCCGTTCTCTTTGGCTTGAATAAGCCTTTTGATAGGAGAATAATGAGTCATAAATTTCTTTTTAGGAATAGAACCGGCGGAATTAAGAAAAAAACGTAATATTGGATTCCTGAAATAGACAGCAGCAGCAATATAGCACATCGGCTCATCAATGAACATATTAACTAAAAATGGGTCCCAATAAGTTACATGATTTCCCAGTATTAGATAAGGTGGTTTTAACTTTTTGGTATCATTTTCTTCTACATATATATCAACTTTATGGTGCAAATACTTTCTGCATAGAAACAATAAAGCTTTTCCGAAAAGACGATTGGGCTTTTTAACCTCTTTATAGTAATACATATTTTATATTACTTACTCCTTTCCTGCTTTAAACTTTTTTAAAAATAGCATTCAAGTCAGAATAGTACTTACTATCATCAATTGTGCTAAAATACTATTAAATGCAATACAAAATGAAAAAATTTTTATTATTCTATAATGATATTGACGTCCAGTCAATTTAACCCGATCTTGATTTATTCTTCCCCATAATCTAAAATCATCATGTATTTGGTAAAAACCCTTATATTCTTTAGTTTTACCATAAAAAAAATTAAGATAAGCCATATGATCATTTTTTACCTGAAGTCCAAAGCAGGCAAGTGTATTGCTTAGAAATATCCAGTTAATAGAATCATTACTCCTAATGTCAACACATTGCCTAATTCAACGATACTATGAATTTTAGTTTTTATGTTGAAAATAATTTTTTTCATATTGGTGAATAAAATACATTAACAAAGATGCTAAAATAGATACAATAAAAATGACCATCCATACCTTTCGGATGCCACAAGCTGAAATGACCAAACCCAATAAGGGTGGACCAATAATACGACTGATGCTTCCACTGACCGTAACCAGGGAATTAAAACGCCCTCTTAATGTTGCAGGGCTATGATTGGCAATATAGACACCTGCATTGATACGGAGAAGAATCTCTCCTATAGTCCATATAAAAGTGGAAAAAAGGATCCACCCTAAATAACTAATCCAACTCAACATACCGAATCCAACTGCAAAGAGCAAACCAGACCAAAAAACATTGATAATGGGTCTATTCTGTCGAGATAACCAGGTTACCGGTATAGTCATGAAGACCACAATAAAACAATTAAAACTCATAACTACTCCAAAAAATTTTGGACCCTGCTCCAGAAATATGGCATCAATCTGAAGTGGCAAGCTAAAAAAGAACTGACTATGCACCAGAAAGAAAAGGATACTGACCAGAAAAAAATAGACCATAATTGGTTGTTTCAGCAATGCAGAAACCATCTTTTCTGATTTTTTAATATTAACTATATCAGCTCCCGGTCCTTCACGAACATGCTTTACTGTTGAGATAGGCATAATTTCCGGCATCGTTTCAGGAACATATAGACCGATAATAACCGATACAATTAAAATAGCCAGAACGTTCCCCAGAAATAATAACTGCATGTAATTAGTATACAAGAATCCAGCAATAAGGGAACCAATCCCGAATCCCAGGTTTAATCCCAGATAAATAAAGGAGAATATTTCCTGGCGATTATCAGGATGACTAACGTCTACCAGGATGGCATCTATTGCTGGATGTACTGCACCATTAAAAAATGCAGCAAAAATCAATAATTGTGGTATTAAGACTGATTCCTCCAGTAAAGTACAAGGAAATAAAAAAATAGCTGTACCAATTTGACAGGTCATTAAGACTAACTTACGTCCCAGGTAGTCTGTTATTTTACCGCCTAACAATGCCCCACTAATTCTGCCTATCTCTACCAGCATCAGATAAATTCCTACTTTGTCTGCACCAAGGGATAGATTGCGGGTTAGAAAAAGAGTCAAAAAAGGAAAAACAAAAAATCCCATGGCATTAATAAATCGAGCGACAAATATAAAATAAACTACTTTTGGAAAGCCATAGTAAATCGACAACAGGTCTTTTATCATTTTTAAGGAGGAGTTTTTCTGCATTATTTTCAATTTTTAAGAATCACTTTTTTATAATTAATCAAACAGGGATGAGTCCAAAAATTCCCAAAACAGCAATAAATAATCCGACAAATCCCAGCAAGCCCAGATATTCCAATTCCTTTCTTAAATATTTGAAATAGGCAAAAAATGCGAAGAAAGAAAAAAATAGCAGAGTAAAGGGATTATTCTGCAAGAAACCCTGGAAACCCAACAATCCTATAAAGCCTATAAAACCATGCCCCCAGTGAGGAATCTTTACTTTTTTTCTTTTATTATTCTGATTTTCTACTACCATTATGCATACTCTTTCGTAACAACCTATACTCATTTTTATTTTGCATCATGTAATGGTTTGAATCTGTTAGAATTATCTTAAACCCCCTTAAAAAAATAAATAGCTTGTGATGAATAATAAAATAAGATAAATCTATTCCAGCAATTTTTAAATTGCAGCTAAGATTCCTCCATCCACATAGATTATTTGACCATTAATATAATCAGCAGCAGAAGAAGCCAAAAAAACAACTGAACCAATAAGCTCTTCAGGCTTACCCCATCGGTGGGCAGGTGTTCTGTTTTTAAGCCACTGGTCAAATTCTTTATTTTCACTTAAAGAACGTGTCATGTCAGTAATAAAATAGCCAGGACCAATACCATTGACCTGGATATTATATTTTGCCCATTCTACCGTCATAGCTTTTGTCAACATCTTTAAGCCGCCTTTGGCTGCTGCATAAGGAGCAATTGCTTCTCTCCCTAATTCGCTCTGCAAGGAGCATATATTAATAATTTTACCTGACTGTTGTTTAATCATGCCTTTTACCACTTGTTGACTGACCAAAAAAGCCCCAGTTAAGTTTGTATCAATGATTTCCCTCCAGACAGTCTCTTCAAAATCTTCCAATTCTTTTCTTCTCTGTATCCCGGCATTGTTAACCAGTATATCAATGGAACCAATCTCATCTTCAATACGGGAAATCTGTTTACTAATCTGTTTCTTATTTGTAATATCAAAGGGGTATCCATAAACATCAAATTCTTCTTTTCTAAATTTTTCTACTGTTTGAGTAAGCCTATTCTCATCTTTTCCATTTAAAATTAATCTCGCACCTGCCTTGCCTAATCCTCGCGCAAGAACCAATCCTAAACCTCTACTGGACCCAGTTATCAAAGCTGTTTTATCCTCTAAACTAAAGATATTGGATGGCATAGAATCCTCCCTCTCAATTCATTGCAAATTTTAATTCTTATTTCTACATTTAATCAACGGTAAGGTTTATTATGTCTCAGACTTTATATGAATCTCCCCATGAATCCGATAATCACGACCATATAAAATCGTTTTTATTGATTCGTTCTGCATTTCCCAAGATGACATTTCCAGAAAGCAAGTTGTATTAATAAAATGATAAATTTTAAAGGATCAATAATCTGATGAACCTTGCTTTTAGCTTCGGGGTGATAAATGGTTTTGATAGGGAGAAAACCAATTTTAAAACCACATTTGGCTGCCTTGACAATCATCTCGGTATCAATTTGAAATCGGTTAGAGCTAAAAGTAATGTTTTCCAGCAATGATCTTTTTATAGCACGATAACCTGATTGACTATCTTCAATCCTAATGCCACAAAGGAAAGATACTAAATAGGATGAAACCCAATTAGCCATTATTCTCAACCTGGGCATTAATTCTTTATCAAATTTTCTTGCCCCAATAACTAAATCAAATCCTTCATAAATCTTTTCTAAAAACAGAGGAATTTTGTCCGGATTATGTTGACCATCGCCATCCAATATGACAAATATTGAACCATTCTCTTTTAATCCTTTACCAAAACCCTGTTTTAAAGCTTTCGCTTTTCCTCTATTTTGTTTATTAGCTATCGTTAATACACCCGTACTTTTAGCAATTTGTAAAGTATTATCTTCGGAACCATCATCAACAACTATAATTTTATGAACATAATTTTTGGATTTTTCAATAATTTCTTTTATATTCCTATCTTCATTATAAGCTGGTATAATAGCAATAACAGATTTGTCCTTTTTTATGTTTCCTACTAATGTCACTAGACTTTAATACCTCTAATCCTCAAAAATAAAAGGGGCTTGCTGCCCCCTATTGGAATAATTCACCTTTTAATTATTTTTTAAAGAATTAATAAAAAACCCATTAATCCTCACCAAGGTAAACTTTTCTTACCTGTTCATTTTTGAGTAATTCTTTGCCTTTACCTTCCAGCACAATCCTGCCTGTTTCGACAACATAGGCATAATCAGCAATATTTAATGCAGCAAAAGCATTTTGCTCAATTAAAAGAATTGTTAAACCTTCTTGATGAATCTGTAATAGTATTTCAAAAATCTCTTTAACCAACATAGGGGCTAGACCAAGGGAAGGTTCGTCTAGCATCAGCAATTGGGGTCTAGACATTAGTCCTCGAGCAACTGCCAGCATCTGCTGCTCTCCCCCGGATAATGTTCCACCTTTTTGCCACACTCTTTCTTTCAAACGAGGAAACAACTGAAAAACCCATTTCTGATCCTTATTAATCTCTTCTTGATTAACCCGCGTGAAAGCGCCAATATCTAAATTTTCCTGTACAGTGAGGTTGGGAAAAATATTTCTTCCCTCGGGGATCATAGCAATTCCCATTTTTACAATTTCATCTGTTGCTTTATTGGTAATTTTCTCATCAGAAAAATAGATCTGTCCTTTTCTAGCTTTAACTAAACCACAAATAGCTCTTAAGGTAGTGGTTTTACCTGCACCGTTAGTACCGATCAGGGTAACAATTTTACCTTTAGGCACTCCCAGCGAAATACCCTTTAAAGCATGGATACCACCATAATAAACATTTAAATCATTAACTTTAAGCATAACTTGCTTCCACCCCCAGATAGGCTTTGATTACCTCGGGATTATGCTGGATTTCACTTGGATTTCCCTCTGCAATAGTTTTTCCGTAATCCAAGACTAAAATTCTTTTACATATTCCCATAACTACTTTCATATCATGTTCAATTAACAGAATAGTTAAATGAAACTTATCTTGTATTTCCAGAATAAATTTCATCAGATCTTTACTCTCAATGGGATTCATTCCGGCAGCCGGTTCATCTAGTAATAATAATTTAGGACGAGTAGCAAGTGCTCTGGCAATTTCTAATCTTCTCTGTTCACCATAAGGAAGGTTACCAGCAAAATAGGCTTGCAATTTTTCCAAATGAACTTCTCTTAACAAACTCAAAGCTTGTTCGTGGATTTCATCTTCTTCTTTTAAATAATTTGGCCATCGAACAATTGCCTTCCATATTGATGAATCCATATGAAGATGAGCTCCCACTTTGACATTATCAATTACCGAAAGATTCGTAAATAAACGGATATTCTGAAAAGTTCGGGCAATTCCCAAAGAGGTGATTCGATCAACGCCCATACCATTGACCTTGCGGTCATAAAAATAAATGTTACCTCCGGTTGGTTTATATGTGCCTGTTACCATATTAAAAATAGTTGTCTTCCCCGCTCCGTTAGGGCCAATCAAACCTACCAATTCTCCCTCAGTAACTTTAACACAAAAATCAGAAACAGCAGTCAAGCCACCAAACTGCATGCTAATATGATCAGTATTAAGTATATTCATCTCCTTAATTTTCTTCCTCCGTTTTTTCATAGTTGGAAAGTAATCTCCGAAATAGGCCATCCCAAGAAAATTCAGTTTTACCCATTAATCCTTGCTTAAAAAATAATACCACAGCCATCAGCATAATAGAAAAAACTAACATCCTCATACCCGGAATACCGGGCAAATGTAAGCCAAAAATATTCATGGGAGCTTCGACAGATCTTAATAGTTCCATCAAAATTGCAATCAAACTGGCCGAAATAACCGTACCGGTAATACTGCCTAAACCCCCTACAACAACAATGACAATTAACTGGAAAGTTAACAAAAAGCTAAAAGTATTGGGATCAATAGTCATAATTAAGGTTCCCAATAATGAACCACCCAATCCAGCAAAAAATGCCCCTAAAGCAAAAGCCAGTGTTTTGTGAAAGAAAAGATTAACACCCATTGCTTCTGCGGCAATCTCATTTTCACGAATTGATTTCAGAGCTCTACCATAACTACTATTAATTAAATTTTTCACTACAATAACTGTCAAAGCAGCAATACCCCAGCTCCACCATAGATTGGTATAAGTAGGTAAACCCTTTAAGCCTATCGGACCATTGGTTATATTTTGTAAATTGTTAAAAACTACTCTAATGATTTCAGAAAAACCAAAGGTGACAATAGCAAGGTAGTCTCCTTTTAAACGTAGACAGGGTGCACCAACTAAAAATCCAACCAAAGCAGCCATTAGGCCGGCAAAAATTAACGATACAAAGAATGAAGTTTGGATAACCCGAAAAGGCATAATCAAGGGAACAATAAAATAGTTCATTTCCTTTAAAGCTGGCGACATATACAATAAAGCTGAAGTATAGGCACCAATGGCCATAAAACCAGCATGACCCAGTGAAAATTGTCCAGTAAATCCATTAATCAAGTTCAAACTAACCCCAAGGATAATATAAATCCCACATAGATTTAATATGCGAATGACATATTCATCAAAGTTATTCTGGGCAATTAAAATGAAAACTGCTAATGATAAAATAACGATCCCATTTAATATTGCCTGATTTTTTATTTTTTTACTTATCATAAATAACCCACCTATTCTTCCCCGAATAAACCTTCCGGTTTTAATAATAAGACAATAATAACACCAACAAAAATAAAGGCATCTTTATAACCAGCCAGAGTAGGTAGAAAAGCAACAATCATAATGGTCAACAACCCAACCAGAAACCCTCCTATTGTTGCTCCCCTAATGCTACCAATGCCTCCCATGATTGCCGCGGCAAATGCTCTCCATCCCGGGAAAATCCCCATATAAGGATATAACTGGGGATATCTCAATGCCCATAATATCGCTCCAATGGCTGCTAGACCAGAACCAATGGCAAAAGTAACCGCGATAGTCTTATTAATATTGATCCCCATTAAATTAGCAGTATCAAAGTCTCTAGATATAGCCCTCATGGCCAATCCGGATTTGGTCCGATAGATAATATAGGTTAAAACCAATAGAGCTAAGATAGCAATAACAGGCGTAACAATGGAAACACTATGAACTCGAATGTCCAGAATATTAAAAGTCTTAGTAAAAAATTCTGGGCGAAAAAAAGATTTAGGTCTTCCTCCGAACACCACAATAGCAAAATTCTCCAATAAAAACGATACACCGATAGCTGAGCATAGAACGGATATTCGAGGAGCATTACGTAATGGGCGATAAGCGAACCAGTCAACTAAAACCCCTAGAATTACAGTAGCTACAATTGCTACAAAAAACGCTAATCCCCAGGGAAGAGAAAAAAGCGCGATGGCATAATAGGCAAAAAAGGTAGCCATCATAAATATATCTCCGTGAGCAAAATTGATTAGATGTAAAATACCATAAACCATATTATAACCGATAGCAATTAATGCAAATAAAAAACCCAAAGAAATACCATTAATTAAATTTTGTAAGAAAGTATTAAAAGTCATTTTTTACCCCGTCATCATATATTATATTCCTGATACATAAAATTAGATTGAGGAGACAATTAATCTCCTCAATCTAACAACGTATTACTACCTATCAGTTTTAATTAATTCATCGATTATTTTCCCTTATTACTCAGGACGAACGGTTGTGATATATTTAAATTGACCATCTTCAACTTTTTTAATCACTGCATCTTTAACCGCATCCCCATTCGAATCAAGGGTAATAATGCCAGTAACTCCTTCATATCCCTTTGTTTCTGCCATAGCATCCCTGATTTCCTTGGGGTCAATTGAATTAGCTCTTTTGATAGCATCAATAATTAAATTATAAGCATCAAAACCTAATGCAGCAAAAGCACTGGGTTGTTTCTCATACTTTTCCATAAAATCTTTATTAAATTTTTCAGCAGCTTTAGTGGTTATCGCACTGGCATCAAAATGGGTACTAAAGTAACTACCTTCTATGGCATCTCCACCAACTTCTAAAAATTCAGGAGCTTCCCAGGTATCACCACCCAGAAATATTGCATCAATACCCATCTCTCGGGCTTGAATAATCATTAAGGCTACATCACCATATGATGCACCTGGTACAAAGATGACATCTGGATTTTTACTAGCAGCAAAACTTAATTGTGCAGTAAAATCCTGGTCACCAATACCGCCACCCTGATAAGAAATTAATCCTAATACTGATTTGCTATCCCCGGTCAATTCAATGAACGATTCACGGAAATAGTTTGATAATCCTACAGAATAGTCAGCAGCAATGTCCTGGATAACCACTGAAGTTTTAGCATTAAGATTGTTATAGGCAAAATTTGCCATTACTGAACCTTGAAACGGATCAATAAAACAAGCCCTAAAGACATAAGGTTTATCCAGAGTAACCAGAGGATTAGTGGGAGAACATCCCATCATGGGAATACCGGCACGATTGGCTACTTCACCGCCGGCTATGGAAACGGTACTTCCATAGCTTCCTGCAATGGCAATAACCTTCTCAAATTCAATCAAACGAGCAATACCATTGGCCGCTTCCACCTTTTCACCTTTATTATCGACTAAAACCATTTCAATGGGATAACCCAGAACCTCTGAAGTTTGCTCAACAGCCAGATGAACACCCTCCATAGTCATCTGCCCACCGGCTGCTATAGGACCGGTCAAAGGCTCATGAACACCAATTTTAATAGGTTCTACTGCAATAACCAACATACTACTTATTAAAACAAAAACCATTATCATCCCAAAAAACATTGTAATTTTTTTCATTTCTCTTATTCTTTCCTCCTGAAATTAAATTAGAAAAATTTCTAATACATTAATCATGCAAAAAAATCAAGACTATTTTTTTATTAGTAATAAATGAAGATTATCCACCCCCTTTAAGATATGGCCTCAATTAGCAAGCAAAAATAATAACGAATAAACAAATATATACATAGTTATTTTACCACTTAACTTAAAAAAAATACAATAAATATTTATTTAAATTTTTCTCTCAAAAAATCAAGTAAGAGAACTATGAAAGTATTTACCTTTCGATTAATAAAAATATTGGTTAAACCTTTATTTCTCCCTAATAGATTCGGTATAATAGTTAATAATAAGTCATGCCTAGCTGAAGTCTGAATACCATGATTAACAAAAATCATTCAGAAAGAGGAAAACCAATGAACAAAAAACCTAACAAGGCAAAAAAAGCTTATAAAAATATGGATTTTATCAATAGTGGTGATGCCAGGATTATCCGTATTCTGGCAGAACTACTGGAACCAATGCAACGTTTTCGTAAGCAGAAAATAAAAGATACGATTGTCTTTTTTGGTTCAGCCAGGACTAAATCTCCACTGGACGCCAAAAAACATTTGGAAAAGGTAAAAGAACGTATTTCCAAGTCATCAGTTATGATTGATCAGGAATTACAGAATGAATTAAATATAGCCCAAAACCAGGTTTTTCTTTCCCGTTATTATAATGATGCCGTAGAACTATCAAAGCGTTTAACAAATTGGTCCAAATCATTAAATTCAAACTCTCACTTTATAGTTTGTTCAGGCGGTGGATTGGGAATGATGGAAGCAGCAAACAAAGGCGCCAAAGAAGCCGGTGGAAAATCTATCGGGCTGAATATCAGTATTCCTATGGAGCAATTTCCTAATCAATATATCACTCCGGAACTCAACTTCGAGTTTCACTACTTCTTTATGCGTAAATTCTGGTTTGTTTACCTGGCAAAGGGACTAGTTATTTTTCCTGGTGGTTTTGGAACACTTGATGAGTTATTTGAAGTACTTACCCTGCTTCAGACTAAAAAATTAACCAAACGTCTACCTATTGTTATTTATGGTTCGGAATACTGGAATAAAATTATTAATTTAGATGCAATGGTACAATATGGCACGATATGTAGATCTAATCTTGAATTACTTACATTCTGCGATACAGTCGAGGAAGCATTTACTTATTTGACAGAAGAACTCACAAAAATTTGCCTGGAGCCATCATAAATTTTCTTGACAAACAAATTTTACATTGTAGGTAGACTGTATAAAGGGATAAGATAGTGTTCCCGCTCCTCTTTAAAGCGCTGCAATCCGGGGGCATAAAATGTTTCAATTTGCTGAGGAGTAAACCCTTCTTCCAGGTAGTGACCGATTTTATCGGTTCCCATGATCTTGTCAAACATCACAATATTGTCAGCTGTACTCTTAGGGACGTGAAAATCTCCCAATAAAAAAGCATAAGTCAATGCATATAGTCCGCTTTTGGCCGGATTAAAACTGTGGGGATTATATATCTCCAGACGCACTCCTCCTGCTGTTTCATGTTCTTCCGGAATAAAGACAACTCCAGGAAGCCCTGCCCCATTAAGTAACTCAGCATATCGGATAGCATCAAGACCTTTCCCTCCTATCCAACGGAATTGATCTCTCTGAAAAACACCGGTCCCCTCTCCCAAGCCGGTAGCCATGTACCCATAGGCAGAGATAATATCCGGAATATTTGGTGAGGTCTGAATAAAAGGAACTCCTGTATCAGCAAAGGACATATCCCGTTGATACCCATCCATGGCAATTACGGTCAGGTCAGCTCCTATACAGCGATTATAAAAGAGAGCCAATTCTCCTGCAGTCATACCATGGGCCATGGGTAGATTATCTACACCCATAAAAGATTTGAAATTATCTTCTAATACTGGCCCTTCTACGATAATACCCCCTAATGGATTAGGGCGATCCAGGACAATCATTGCTTTATCATATTTTTCTGCAGCTATCAGGCAATAGTGGAGAGTGGACATATAAGTATAAGTACGAGCTCCAATATCCTGAATATCAAAAAGAAGGACTTCAATAGTATGCAACATTTCCTGGGTAGGCATCCGGGTACTGCCATAAAGACTGTAAACGGGAATATCATAATCAGGATGAATGTAAGAATCCACCTGCACTCCAGCCCTGGCAGTACCATCAAGGCCATGTTCGGGGGCATAAAGGGCAATCAGCTTTACTCCCCCCGTAGCAAGCAAATTGTCGATAATGCTAATTCCATTGCTATCCACACCTGTTTGATTGGTAACCAAGCCTATCCTTTTACCGTCAATAAGATGGTAATAGCTCTCCATTAAAACCTCATTACCTAGCTTTACTTTTGATAACGTATCACACTTTCCAGAAATAGAAAAAGCCCAGAAAATAAACACAGATAATATTAAAAAAGAATATAAATAAAAAATCTCTGCTGATTTATTATTCCATTTACCAAGAAGTAACTGTATTACAAAATTTCTATCAATATTCTTATTTATCATAGATAACATTACCCTTTCATTAAAGTGTAGATTTTCTTCCTGTTTACCTCTTTACCTCTTCATATAAATATCTCTATTGCTCTATTCTATTCTGTTTATTTAAATAATATGGCATATATTACATAATATTGCAAGCAATAAAATCTGAAACTACCAAATCTAACGAATTTAATAGTATATATTACTAAATAAGTATCATTCTTGACATTTTTCAAATCGTTTGGTATTATCTAAAAAATAGTTGACATACTAACTACAATGTTTTAGTTTATTGTTAAATACCAGCCACACCGTTAAAAAGGAGTGAATGGTAATGATAACTAAAAGATATTTCTTAAGAGCGCTCGCCTACTGTTCTGAAGGTTGTTTGATTAGCCAGCATTATTTATATTGTTACTATGATAGCTATAGCACGAATAATGCAGGTGTATCTATTCTTCCTTCTATAATAATCCATTGACGGGAAGAAATGGAGCAATATATGAGTCATTTTGATTTTCAATCTGTCATTTTTGACCTTGATGGTGTTGTCACTAAAACTGCTACAGTTCATGCCCATGCCTGGAAAAAGGCTTTTGATGAGTACCTGAGATTACGAGAAAAAAGAGATGGTGAATCTTTTCGCGAATTCACCTATCAAAATGATTACCTGACTTTTGTGGACGGAAAGCCCCGATACCAGGGAGTAAAAAACTTTTTAGAATCCCGTGGTATTCATATTCCTTTTGGAGACCCTTCTGACCCACCGGACAAAGAAACCGTATGTGGCATAGGAAACAAAAAAAATCAGTTGTTCAACAAACTATTAAAAGATGAAGGAGCAGAAGTTTTTGATTCCACCATTACACTTATAAAACAATTAAAAGAAAAAGGAATAAAAATAGGAGTAGCTTCTTCTTCTAAGAACTGCCAGCCTATCTTGGAATCAGTGCAACTTGAATATCTTTTTGACACAAGGGTTGATGGCATAATTTCTGCAGAATTAGACCTTAAAGGAAAACCGGAAGGAGATATATTCGTAACTGCAGCGAAAAATTTGGGAACCCTACCCGAAAATTCTGTCGTGATAGAAGATGCCTCCTCAGGAGTTGAGGCAGGGAGAAATGGTGGATTTGGCCTGGTAATAGGTGTTGCCAGAGAAAATAATAAAGAATCTCTGGCAAAATATGGAGCAGATCTGGTTGTTCCTGATTTAGCCGAAATCGATATTCAAATAATAAATGACTGGTTTCATAAAAAACCGAAGTCTTTCTTTCAGTGTTATAATTCCATTGACCAGGCACCAGAGATATTTCCAAAAGAACACCTTAAAAATAAAAAAATATACATTAACCCTTCCTATCAACGTACTGGGAAATCTGTCATTGAAACCGATAAAAAACTAGTTTTTTTCCTGGATTACGACGGAACTCTTACTCCCATTGTCGGAAGTCCGGAATTAGCCATTATCACACAAGATATGAAAAAAACCGTAGAAGAATTAGCCAAAATCCATACCGTCGCTGTGGTTAGCGGAAGAATGAGGGAAGACGTTCAGAACCTGATAGGTATTAAGGGGATATTTTATGCCGGAAGTCACGGTTTTGATATTCAAGGACCGGGTAATTTCAGTATGATTCATCCGGTTGCCAGGGAAACCATACCTCTTATTACTGAAATCATTAAACAATTAAAAGAAAAATTACAAAATATCGAAGGGGCTCTGGTTGAAGAAAAAAAATTCAGTGTAGCAGCCCATTATCGTAAAGTAAAAAAACAGGAAGATTTACAATATATTGAAAGAACTGTCAGTGAAATCATTACCAAATATGATGAACTAAGATTATTAAAAGGTAAGAAAGTATTTGAAATTCTACCGAATATTGACTGGGATAAGGGCAAGGCTGTAAGATGGATTATGAATACCTTAAAAATTCCTTGGGAAACAACCTCCACGTTTTATATCGGAGATGACACCACAGATGAGTATGCTTTTAGAACTGTTGTTACCAGAGGAACTGCTATTATGGTAACAGATGAACCTTCAAAACCATCAGCAGCAGATTTCCAACTACAATCACCAGATGAGGTAAAAAAATTCTTTGAACAGATTATTACAATTTCTGATAAACAATAATTCCAATCAACATGGTTCATCTTCCTGGTCTCTGGAATATTCCAAATTTGAGCCCGGTCAGGAAAGACTCAGGGAAGCATTGTGTACATTAGGAAACGGTTATTTAGGCACCAGGGGTGCCATTACGGAATCCCCCGCCTCAAGAATTCACTATCCCGGAACTTATATGGCAGGTGTCTATAATAAATTGGAAACCCCTGTTTCCGGCAAGACCATTACCAATGAAGACCTAGTTAATTGCCCTAACTGGTTGCCTCTGACCTTTAAAACCGAAGGAAATGGTGAATGGATTATCCCGACCATGCGCCAGCTTATCTCTTATTATCAAAAATTGGATTTGAAAGAAGCAGTATTAATTAGAAATTATAAAATCAAAGAAAATTCCGGAAAAATTACCACTGTACTAACCAGAAGAATCGTTCATATGGGTGAAATGCATCGAATGGCTCTGGAATATTCTGTCATACCGGAAAACTATAATGGTGATATTGTAATCCGTTCCGGGCTGGACGGTAATATAGAAAACCAGGGGGTAGAAAGATACAGTGAGTTAAACTCCCTGCACCTGGCTCCCGACCAAGTAGGTAATTTTTCAAAGAATGGAATCTATCTATCTGTAATTACCAATCAATCTAAAATTAATATTGCCCTGGCCTCTTCTCTTCATATTACCAGTAGGGGAGAAATTTTAAAACCGATTTCAATCGATACCAAAAAAGAAGAAAAAGCTGTCTTTCAGGAATATGAAATCAGGGTAAAGAAAAAACAGAGATACACAATTGAAAAAAATGTTTCTATTTACACTTCACAGGATATGGGCGTACAGGATCCTATCAAAGATGCCATTGAGTCATCTAGAAAGAGTTCTGATTTTCAATCCCTTTATGAATCCCATAAAAAAGTCTGGTCTGACCTATGGAATATATTTGACATTAAGGTTGAGGGGCATACCTTTTCCCAAAAAACTTTAAGACTGCATATATTCCATCTGCTGGAAACAGCTTCTACCCACAATACCAAATTAGATGTAGGCATTCCTGCTCGAGGATTATCCGGTGAGGCTTACCGTGGTCACATTTTCTGGGATGAAGTCTTTATACTGCCCGTTTATGATTTTCGTATCCCGGAGATTACTCAATCTAGCCTGCTCTATCGCTATCGTAGACTGGAACATGCAAAAAAATATGCCCGGGAAAATGGCTACAAAGGAGCGATGTTCCCCTGGCAAAGTGGTTCTACGGGGGAAGAAGAAACACAAATCATTCACCTTAATCCCAAGTCCGGCAAATGGGGACCAGATCACAGCAGAAATCAAAGACATATTTCTTTTGATATTGCCTACAGTATATGGGAGCACTGGAAAATAGCCGGAGACTTTGATTTTTTATCAAATTATGGGGCAGACTTGTTTCTTTCCATAGCACAGTTTGGAGCAAGTTTATCTTACTATGATGAGGAAGACCAAAGATATCATACCAAAGGTTTAATGGGACCTGATGAATTCCAAGAAAGACTTCCCGGTGCTTCTGAAGCTGGTTTGAAAGATAATGCTTATACTAATGTGATGATTGTTTGGACCTTAAAAACTGCATTGGATTTGCTGTCAATACTTCCCAACAAACGTAAAGAAGAACTGATTAAAAAATTAGATATTAATCAAGATGAACTAAAACTGTGGAAAGATATTACTAAAAAAATGAATGTTATTATCAATAAAGAAGGCATCATCAGCCAGTTTGACGGATATTTTGATTTAAAAGAACTGAACTGGAAATCCTACAAAAAGAAATATGGTAATATCCAAAGAATGGACCGCATCTTAAAAGCTGAGGGCAAATCTCCCAATGACTATAAAGTAGCAAAACAGGCTGATACACTTATGCTCCCTTACCTGTTCTCATTGTCAGAACTGAAAGAGTTATTTAATCATCTGGGTTACAAGTTCAACAAAGATATTCTGAGAAAAAATTATTATTATTATGTGCAGAGAACTTCTCATGGTTCTACCCTAAGCAAAGTGGTGCATTGTTATCTATCAGATATCCTGAGACAAACCAGGCAGTCCTGGAAATGGTATTGTGAGGTCCTAAACTCTGACATCAATGATATTCAAGGCGGAACAACCCCGGAAGGAATCCATACTGGGGTTATGGGGGGTTCAGTCAATATTGCTATAAAGAGATATGCCGGTGTTTATCTGATGAATGATATAATACATATAGATCCTGATATACCTAAAAAATGGAAACATATACACTTCAGGATAAAGTATAGAAACATTTGGTATATTATGGAAATAGCAAGAGGCAAGATTACCATCGAATTATCAGGTTCAAAGAAAAAAGAGTACCGGGAAAAAGTAATCATTCGTAATAAAGAATACCTTTTCCCTTTGAATCAAACACAGGTAATTCGTCTTAAAAAGAATGGAGAAATAAATGGTTAAAAAGCAAATCCTTATCGTTGGCGGAGATATCACATATTCGGAAAGACTAAAACAAAACCTGGAGGCAGAAAAATTTATTGTTGATGTGGTATACCATGGTAATGATGCTATTATGATTTTAAAAAGAAAATGGGTTGATTTAATTATCTCCTCTATCAACCTGCAGGGCGGCATGAATGGCATACAATTATTACAGGAGATAAAACAACACAAAGATTTTCAAAAAATTCCGGTTATTATCCAGACAAGTAAAATCAATATGAAAGAAATTGTAAATCGGATGGGTGCTAAATTGTTTGTGACCAAACCCTACCAGATGACCGATTTTATAAAGCAAGTACAGGAAGTGCTGGAAAAATAAATAGCAAGAATTCTTTTGATGAGGTATGAGGTGTATGAAATGAAAGATGATAAAACATTGGACCTACAGAAATTGACAAACAGATTAAAAGAAATTAAAGCAAAAGACATTATGACCAAAGATGTCATTACGGTAACAAAAAATGAAACATTGGCAGATATAGCTGAACTGATGATCAGTAAGAGGATTAGCGGCTTTCCCGTTTTAGAAGATGATAAAATTATTGGTATCATCACTGCCGATGACCTTTTCCTGGTTATGGATATGATAAAAACGGGTGAAATACCAGAAAATAACTGTGAAAGCTGTAGCCCAAAAGTAAATTTTGCCATGTCTACAGAAGCAATCACTGTCAGTCCGGAAGCCAATCTGGATGAAATCATCGCATTAATGAAATACAGAAATATTCATACTCTACCTATAACCAGCCAAAATAAATTAGTCGGTGTAATAGGTCGAAGAGATGTGTTTAAATGCTTCTATTTTGCGGTTAAAGATTGCTGCATGTAGGCCTAATCGTATAAGACAATTATTTAGTATTGAGTCGTCGAATTGCGTATTGAGTCCAAAATGCAGTAATTAGTGCTGAGTAACGTGTAAATATCTAAAAAACCTTTAATATGGCAATTTTCCTATTATCCCCGAATAGTCTCAAAGATCGAAAGCTTTTTTGAAGCGCTCTTCGGGGTCATCAAAATGTACCTCAGCTGGGTCAAAATGTTCCGGATCGTATTCGCCACCTAACCATTCTAATGTTTCTTCATATTCTTCATCATCAGGATTATCCAATATTTCCAATATATCCTCATATCCAGGAATTGAACCGCAGTCTTCCGGGGGACAGGCTCTCTGTCCGTCAATACATCTGGGATAATCTTGCTTCTCTTCTTCAGGAAGTATTTCTTCTAAAGTAACGTTATGTTGCCAGTTATCCCCAAAATCGTAAATATAAATTGCAGATTTGTTTTCCATAGAAAAATAATCGGCAATCATTTCTTTCCAGCCTGGAATTGTTTCATCATCTAAAATTTCCTCCGGTGGTATGCCAATTCTGCTTTTTTTCCCTGATAATGAATTAATGAGAATAAACTCATGAAGGTGATAATCATGCCAACCCATAGCATCCTGGATAGCGATATGTAAATCCCAAAAGGAATAAGTTTCCGGAACCTGAATGACTCTCCAGATATCCGGCTCAATATCTTCTAATCTAATCCTGAACTGGTAAACCCTATTATATTTTGCTCTCATTTTATCTTTGCCTCCACTATTTTAAAATACGTTATAGTAATTTATAGCAATAAAAATCAAAATTCTATGGTAAATTTACCATTTGATAAACGAGCTGGTCATCGGATGTTTCATAACATTTTTTCAGACTTTCCAATACATACTTAATCTGCTCTTCGCTTCCTTCTTTTAGTACAATTTCCTGCAATTCTTCTTCCATGAAATGACATTCCGGGAAAGCGCCCAGTTTGATTGCCTGGCGGTAGATTTCTTTCATCAAAGGATAGCATATCAGCTCACCCAGAATTGTCACTTTGTCACCCTTTCTTAGCTCTACTGAATAGTTCAGTAAAATATGGGCATGTTTCTCAATACGTGTATCCATTCCAACCTCTTTTCTAAAACATTTTAATTAGTTATGATAGTTTTTTTAATATACCATAAATCTGTTCAGCTCTGGCCGGACACCCTTTGATATTATTTATTGAATAATCCTGAACCACCTTACTGCCACATTGTCCGACTCCTACAATGGGAGTTTCGTTATTTCTTGCCTGTTCGAGTTTTTCTTTTTCCTCAGTAAGCAATTGCCCCATAGCAACAACACAGGCAGGAGAATAACCCTCCCGGGAGAGACGGCGCATGGCAGCAACCATTGCACCCTTACAGGAGCTACAAGTACCTTTTTCTATAATTTTTAAATCACGTAATTGATACTCCGGTCCTTTTTTCTGACTGGCGTCTATAACCATCTTTTTTGTTTCATTATCCGGCGGGTTAAAGACTTTAATATCTTCAATGCTTTCCGGTCCTATTCCAGACTGGCTGGCTATTTTAAGGTGCCGAACTTCATCAATGCCATAGCCCAGTAGGGATGCCGCAATCATATCAACTGCCAGGACATTTTGCCCCATCATAATAGTATCCAATTTAACAGGGTCCCCTCCCAACTCCCACTGCAGGGAACAGGTAGTGGCATCAACCACTGTTAAGTCGGGCTTAATTACGGTATTCAAATCAACAATACACTGGTGAAGATTCAAACGGTGAAAACGATGTTTTTCCTGGTCATGAATACACCCCTTGAGATTTTTCATCCCAATTGTAACAGTGGTTTCACCATGAATCTTTAAAATAGGCACATTGATTAAATAATTGCACTCAAATATAGGTTGAGATATTTTTACACGCTTAATCTCCTTACCCTGGGGTACATCTTTGGTAACATGAGGCGTTTTTTTAAAATCGATAATTTTAACTCCATATTTTTGAGCAATTTTATCCATCCCGGTAACCCGGAAAGCTTTCATGGTATCATCACCGGCTGTTGAACTTTCCCCTAAAGCTATTTCAACAGGGTTGGTCTTAAGTACTTCCTGAATTAATACTTCAATAACTCGGGGATTCGTAGTTGCACCGGTATCGTTTGTTTGGGCAATAACCAGGTTTGGTTTGATTAAAACACGCCTTCCGGAGGGAATGATGTGATGAAGTCCGCCCAGATCTTTCAGGGCAGAATCGATCATATCTTTGACAGGACGGTCATGCTGAATAGTTACCTGGAATAATTTTTTAGACATTTCCCTTTCCTTTTCTAAAATAAAATCGTATGAAAAAAATTTAATTTTGCTTATTGAATTAAAAATTGTGCATGAACCGTTACTTTTATCTCTTTTTTACGCGATGACGTGTTGTACATCCCATAACTTTGCACTTCCGTAGAATAAGGTTCGATGATCTGGAAAACACCTGCCTGGGACCATATCATCTTTCCGGGCTTATGTCCGCTTTCCTGTAGAATTTTTCCAGCCCTTTCCCTGGCATTTCTGGTTGCTAGTGCTAACAAATCTTTTTTCAGATTATCAATTTCAGAATAAAAATATTCCAGAGATGAGACCTGGAAGAAGATATCCTGATCAAGTAGTTCATCCGGATTTAAAGCTAATTGTTCGATTTCCCCAACTTCTGATGAGATGATAAAAAGTGATTGGTTTAAAGAATATCCCACAACCTCACCGTTTCTATCCCATCGTTTTTGGGTAGTAATGGGATTACTATTAATATTCTCTTCTGAAATTCCCTTACTGTTTAAAATATTGGTTAGGCGGTCTCGCTTTTCTTGAATATTACGGTAACCGTCCCGCATATTGACTAGGTCTGTATTTTCTTCAAAGGTAACATTCCATTTGACAATATCGGATTCAAATCCCTCTGTTGCAGCACCTAATACCTGGACATAGTCCCGACTGGAACGGGTTTGATAGAAAAAGAATCCGAAAACCAGAGCAGCAATAATAATTGATAATCCCAGGACTAGAAAAGGAATTTTAAGGTTATAAATATTGGATTGTTTATTTGGTTCCATTGATTGCTTCTCCTTTAGGTTTATTTGTTGATATAATCCTGAAATACTTTCTTGAATTTTTCCACTTTGGGCATCACCACCATTTGACAATAGCTATTTTCAGGATGATTTTGAAAATAATTTTTATGGTATTCTTCTGCCGGGTAAAATTCGCTAAAAGGAACAAGCTCAGTCACAATAGGGTCGGTCCAGATACCGGCATCCTGTAAATCTTTTTTGGATTTCTCGGCAATTTTCTTTTGTTCTTCATTGTGATAAAAAATAACTGAACGATATTGTGACCCAATATCATGTCCCTGACAATTTAAGGTAGTGGGGTTATGGACACCCCAGAATATTTCTAATATACCGGCATAGGAAATAACATCAGGAGTAAAAGTAATCTGAACAGCTTCAGCATGTCCTGTGGTATCGGAACAAACCTGTTCATAAGTGGGACTATTTACCTGACCCCCACTATAACCGGGAATAACTGCTAATACGCCTCTTACTCTTTTATAGATGGCTTCCAGACACCAGAAACATCCGGCAGCCAGGGTGGTTTTCTCCGTAACTTTCTCCATCATACGTACCTCTCCTAAAATACTTCTTTTTTAATATCATATCATAAACAGCTCATCTCTAAAATGGGAAATTTATCAAAAAAATGAATGTAGATTTAATAAAACTATTTTTTACTTGTAACAATATTATGAACGATGGTGGATAAGAAATTTAGAAACAAAATAGGCGATACCATCATGATTATTATCTTTGGTTATAAAATCAGCAGCATCCTTAACTTTTCTTGGTGCATTACCCATTGCCACACCCAACCCCGCTGTTTCAATCATTTCAATATCATTGTAACTATCACCAATGGCAATGGTTTGAGATAAAGGAATGTTTTTAATATCAGCCAATTCCCTTAAGGCATTCCCTTTTGATACATTGGGTGCAACAATCTCCAGAAGATTGGGATGAGCACAGGCAATAGAAACCGTATTCCGTAAATGTTTTTTCACAAATTCTTTTAGATGCAAAATTTCTGACTTTTCTCCCAGAAAAGCAAACTGGGTAGCTCTGTTTTCTAAAAAATGACACATATCGGGGACACAGATAATCTCAGGCTTATTGGGAGAATACTTCAAATATAAATCATTCCAGGCAGTTCTCTTCTCAATAACAAGACAATCTGTCCGGAATGCCTGAAAAGAAACATCTTTTTCCCTGGCAATTTTAATCAATTGTACGATTACTTCGGGAGGCAGGTCTTTTTCTTTTAATATTTCCCCCTCATAAGACTGAACCAGGGCTCCATGCAGTAAAATCATTGGTGAAAACAAGTCAAGGTATTTTGCGAAATAAAAAGCATCAGGGTAAAGACGTCCGGTAGCAAGGATAATTAAAAATCCATGCTCTTTCATAACTTTTAATGCTTGATAAGTATTCTGTGTTATTTGGTTGCTATCATTAAGCAGTGTTCCGTCAATATCAACAGCCAGTAGTTGATAATTCTTATGGAAACTACTAAAATCTTTTTTCTCTTCTTTTTTATTATGTTTCGTTGTGATGCCTGTTTGTAACATTATTAACCACCACCCATGGGAGGATAACCTTGATTATATCTTTATCCTGTAAATTACGATCTAATTGATTAAAAGGCACTATCTTTCCATTTATTATCACCATACTGATGGCATCCATTGCCCTTTTATGATTAATCGTTTCCTCTAAAAATTTACTGACTGATTTCTGTTTTGATACTTCTTTTATCATACCATCCTTATCTTCATAACCTTCTACATAATTTTTCAAATTAGAGTAGATAATTAATCTTATCTTCATAAACAATTAATCTACTTTTTTTCATATAATTCCCTGGCCTTTTTGGCAATATGCTCTGCTGTTAAACCAAATACCTTGAGAAGTTCCCAGGGTGCACCGGATAAACCGAACTCATCA
>CAYSAA010000139.1:0-11418 GCA_964428905.1 uncultured Atribacterota bacterium | reverse complement strand
TATTAAATAGAATTAAATTAACTTCTGTGATACTCTGCACAATGATTTTGCTTTTCTGTTTATCTTCAGCGGTTTTAGGTGAACAATATGAGTATAAATGGCGGCTTCCTCAGGTTCATCCTGTCGGAAGTGATTATGACTTGAGGGCTATTGCTTTTGCCGATGAAGTGAGGGAGAAAACCGATGGACGAATAGATATTACTGTCTATTCTGGTGGTGTTTTATGTGACTGGGTTGAATGCTATGAACGGGTTATGCGTGGCGATTTTGAAATTACCATGACTCCCATTGCTCCCACTTATGATCCTCGATTAAATATCGCATATTATATGCCCTATTTATTTATTAATACGGAGGAAGCCAAGGAAGCTTATCAGAGAGATGGATGGGTATATAATATGGTGAATGATTTATTGCTTGATCAGGGTATTAAAGGATTAGCACTATTCCCTGTCGGTTGGTCAGGGATTACCACTCGAGAAGAACCGGAAGGCTGGCGAGAGATGACACCCAATAAAATGAAAATAAGAGTTATGCCCTTAAAGGCAAATGAATTAACCTGGGAAAGACTTGGTTATATACCTTCTACCATTCCTTATGCTGAAGCCTTTAGTGCCATTGAAAGGGGTGTGGCAGACGGTGAATCCGGTGGCCCACCTTTTCAGGGTTACCAGTTTAGAGATATTCAAGGTGTATGGATTCAGTATAATGATTATCTTGAACCTTGGTGGTTCTACATGAATCTCGATTTGTGGAACACTTTGACCAAAGAAGATCAGCAGGTGATATTGGATGCGGCTGAGACACAGGTTCTTGGAAGATGGGAAGTTTTCCTGGAGGAAGATGAACAATATAGAAAAGAAATGGAAGAATTTGGTTTGAAAGTGATTATTCCAACTAACGACGAGCTTCTTAAGTTTGCTGAAGCAATTCGCACAGATGTTTGGCCCCAACTGGAACCACTGATGGGCAAATCACTTATTGATTATTGTCGAGAACAGGTTGGTCTATAGGTTGATTCGTGATTGCTGAAATATTTTTTAATTGTTTTATCTACCAGAGAATTTTTTAAATTCTCTGGTAGATAAAATTTCACCGAAGATAAGAGGAAAAATCATAATGTTTAAAACAATTCGATTTCTTTGGCACGGGCTCGTGTACCTACAAAGAATATTCATGTTAATTGCCGGATGTATTATCACATTACTTGTTTTTATTGAAGTCATGCTTCGTTATGTTCTGGGTTCCCCCCTTTTTGGGGTAGAAGAATTCATTGTGTTGATTGCCATGTGGCTTTATTTTATTGGCGCATCATATGGTGCATATGAACGTAGCCATATTAAAGCGGAATTGATTAATACTTGGGTAAAATCCCCTAAAAAATATGCCTTGGTACGTTCAATTAGTAGTGGCATTACTTTTATTCTTTCGTTAATTATGGTCAGTTGGACGTATCCTTTTTTTATCTGGAGCATAACTAAAGGAGGCACCTCTCAGGCCTTATTGTTACCCATGTATTATTTCCAGAGTGCTGTTTTTGTCGGGGCTATTTTAATGTCTTTATATTTCTTTACTGAATTTGTGGATTACGTTCTACAAAGTTTTGGCCGGAAGAGTTATTTTGAAAGATTGAATTAGAAGGAGACCACTAGCTTGGATATTATAATTGATTTAGTATTATTGATAGGTCTATTGATTTTAGGTGTTCCGGTTCCTTTTTGTTTTATGGCAGCGGTTCTGTATCTGTTTATCATTGGTGGTTATGATGCTATGTTTATCATGGCTACCGGATTTCATAAGATCAATTCAATGGCAATCCTCAGTGTACTCTTTTTTATTCTAATGGGAGGGCTGATGGGATCAGCCGGAATTGCTAAACGTCTGGTGGCAATTTCTGATTCCATTTTAGGCAGGGCAAAAAGCGGATTAGGAACCGTATCCATTATAAGCTGTGCTATTTTCGGAGCAATATCCGGAACCTGTACTGCTGCTGTTGCCGGGGTAGGAAGTATTATGATTCCCCGGATGGTGGAAAGAGGATATCCACGTGGTCATGCTACCGGTCTAATTGCCTGTGCTTCTGTATTGGGCCAACTGATTCCTCCCAGTGTACCTATGATTCTTTATGCCTGGGTAACATGGCAATCGGTTGCGGCCTGCTTTTTAGCGACAGTGGTACCAGGTATACTCCTGGTTATTCTTTACAGTATAATTAACTGGTTTATGTGTCGGCATTTAAATATCCAAGTAACCCCACCGCTACCTATTCTAAATCAATTAAGGAACTTTGGTACATCAACTTATCGGGGTTCATTTGCTCTCCTGATGCCTATTATTGTGCTTGGTGGAATATACGGTGGTGTTTTTACCCCTACCGAATCTGCTGGGATTGCTGTTTTATATTGTATTATTGTTGGATTTTTAATTTATCGTACGCTCAATATAAAACAATTGATTGAAACCATGGTCAATTCTATTACCACAACCGGTGTCGTTGTATTGATGGTCTTCTTTGTCATGATATTAAGCCGTCTTTTTATCATGATCAATGTTCCTCAACGCTTAGTTGCTACCTTGACTGGAATTACTGATAACAAATATCTTCTATTAATGATGGTTAATCTTTTCCTGATTATTTTAGGAATGTTAATGGATGATTTTAGTGCAACGCTATTAGCTGCTCCATTATTGCTTCCTTTGATGGAAGCAATGGGTATTCATCCGGTACACTTTGCCGCTATTTTAGGTACTAACTTAGGCTTAGGGAATGTGACTCCCCCAACAGCACCAATATTATATTTGGCTGGTCGTGTGGGAAATAGTGATTTTAATGAACTTATAAGACCTGCATTGATTTTTATGGTTTTTGGGGCTATTCCTATTGTACTATTAACTACATATTTTCCCTTCCTCTCGCTTGCTCTTCCTCATTGGATTATGCCCAAGTTAGTCAGAATCGCTCCTTTAACGCTCGGCGGTTATTAATTTCATTCGTATTTTGATTGTTTTAATTTTTAATTTATCTAATCAATCATCATAAAAATGATATGTTTTATTAAAATAAGATGAAATGAGGTATTGATTTTGGATGAAATAAAAACGGATAAAGTTCAAGATATAATCAATAGAGATAAAGAAGTAATATCTCCCGCCTCTCGCATGCCCTATTATCCTTTTGTTATTCAAAGTGGAAAAGGGGTTTGGATGGAGGACGTGAATGGCAAGAAATATATTGATTTTCTTACCAGTGCAGCTGCCCTGAATACGGGACATTGTCATCCCAAAGTGGTTGATGCTATTAAAAAACAAGTTCATCAATTTTTAAACTATACCTCAGCCTATATGTATTATGAAAATATGGTTGAATTAGCAGAGGAATTAGTCCGAATAACGCCTGGTTCTTTTGCCAAAAAAGTAGCCTTTGGCCTTACTGGTTCAGATGCCAATGATGGAGCGATTAAACTGGCTCGAATTTTTACCAATCGAAAAAAAATCATTGCTTTTCTTCGTTCTTATCATGGAAGTACTTATGGTGCTCTTAGTCTGTCTGCCATTAGCCTGAATATGCGTAGGAAATTGGGACCTTATTTACCTGAAATATACCATATCCCATTTCCAGATTGTTATCGATGTCCCTTAGGTAATCATTATCCTGATTGCAAACTTGCCTGTTTGGAATATTTTAAAATGCTTATGCAAACCATGATCCCACCCGAAGAAATAGCGGCCGTTATTATAGAACCTATTCAAGGAGATGCCGGAATAATCATTCCGCCAGATCCCTACCTATCTGCTCTCAAGCAAATATGTGAGGAAAAAGGCATACTATTTATTGCCGAAGAAGTACAGACTGGTTTTGGAAGAAGCGGAAAGTGGTTTGCCATTGATCACTGGGAGGTCGAGCCAGATATTATTCTGTTGGGCAAAAGCATTGCTTCAGGTATGCCATTAAGTGCGATGGTAGCAAGAAAAGAAATCATGGATTCCTGGGAAGCACCAGCTCATCTTTTTACAATGGGAGGGAATCCGGTTAGTTGTGCTGCTGCTTTGGCCACAATAGAAATAATAGAAGAAGAACATCTGATAGAAAAAGCCCAGGAAATGGGGGATTATATTGTAAAGCGTTTTAAAGAGTTACAAGAGAAGCACAAGATGATTGGAGATGTAAGAGGTAGAGGACTATTGATTGGTGTAGACTTGGTAAAGGATAGAACAACGAAAACCAGAGCCGCGAAAGATACTGCAAAGATTATTTGGCGTTGTTGGGAAAGAGGTTTAATCCTTACCTTTTTCAGTCAATCTGTTTTAAGGATTGCGCCTCCCCTAATCATTGAAAAAAGCGAAGTTGATCAGGCAATCAATATTATAGAGCAATCAATGACAGAAGTTGAGAAAGGACTGATTCCTGATGAAGTATTGGATAAAATTCAAGGTTGGTAGATGTCAGCATTGAGCTAAACAATCAACAAATCTCCACAAATGAAGTGGGAAATTGTATGGTTCGATTAACTTTTTTGGGTACCAGAGCAGAAATTAAAGAGTACACAGAAAATCATTATTACCATTCTTCTTTATTATTACAGGCTTTTGAGCCTGATTCTTATCGTTTGATCATTGATTATGGACTAATCCATCCTTATGATTTAAGCATCGCAAGACCGGATGCGATACTTATCACCCACGCCCATCCCGATCATTATATCTGGACGGTAGAAGAAGTTAACTATACTGTACCGGTCTATTTAACCCAGGAGACACTTGATTATGGTAAGTTTACCCCGATTAGCTCAAAGGTCTTTTGTCCTTACCAATTGTTTTCTTTGGGCCCTTTTCAAATATTTCCTTATCGGGTTCTCCATTCCATTCATTGTCCGGCTGTCGGGTTCAAAATTAGAATGGCTGGTAATAAGGTCTTGGTGTATAATCCTGATTTAGTTGATATTATTATGAAAGAAGATATCTTGCCTGGTGTGGACTATTATATCGGTGACGGTTCAACAATCCAGACAAATTTAGCAAGGAAAAAAGGGGAAATACTTTATGGACATACCCGAATACCAACTCAAATCAACTGGTGTAAAAAATATGGAATTAAGCAAATTATTTTTACTCATATCGGCAAAGACACCCTGAACAAAGAAGATCAATTTTCAGAAATCTACCCTGATGCCATTTTGGCACAGGATGAAATGAAGATGGTCATCTAATATCCAGCCATAGTTGTGATGTGAATTTAGGTAAAAGCAGTTCAGAATTTTAATAGTTGGACAAGAATACCACAAATCATTAGAATGCCCCCACCCAGAATTTGAATTAAAATAAGTGGTTCATCTAAAAAGAGGATACCTAAAAATCCATTGATAATCGGAATAAGCATCGTCATCATAGTGTAATAGGTGACATTAGCAATCTGAATTGTCTTATTCATAAAAAGTATAATGAGAGCTTCTGTTAGGCCGGCAAGAAATACAAAAATAAAACCGTTAGTTGGGAAAAAGTTTGCTTTCCATAGGAAGCCGGTTAAAATTGCTAATATTGCGCTACTTGAAGTGACACCCCAACTGATTACTTCTGGAGGAAGATGAATACTGATTTTTTTCTGTATTATCGAAAAAGAAGCAAAAAAGAATGCTCCAATTAAAATTAATAAATCACCAAGTTGGGGAATGATTGCTTGTCCTTTGGTGGTAACAAGGTAGATTCCAATGAAAAAACCCAAGATTAACAATGATTTTTCCAAATACATTTTTTCTTTTAAAAAGAAATAGGCCAGAATGGTAGTAAAAATAAGCGAGCTTCTACTAAGAAAACTATAATTAATTGACGTAGTAAACTCAAGACCAAAAGTAGTAAAAAGATAAGCAGATAATAAAAATATACCTGCAAAAAAGATAAAATACCATTGCGATCGGGTCATTTTTTTAATCTTTTTAACATATTTTTTCTGGAATAGAAAAAGATTAATCGTTAAAATAACAGCAGAAATCACCATAAATTGTAATAAAAGTTCAAACGGGAGTATACTATTTAAAAGAGCTTTTTTTCTGAAGAAGATAGAAAGTGATAAGGAAAATGTGGCAGAAAGACTATAAATTAATCGCTCAGGGATAGGAACCATGGTAACCTCAAATATATTTACACTGATTCTAATAATAACAGATTTGTCAAGCAAAGATAATTAGTATTGATGCTGGTCCTGATGAAAATTTCATTAAATGCACTTATTTGTATAAGGTAAAGTATTTTGAAAGTTAAAAAGTTATTGAGGTATCGCTATGGAATTGAAACAAGTTACTAAAAATACGTACTATATTCCCGGCCAGACCAATCTGGGTCTGTTTGTTGAAGATAATCAGGCCATCTTAATTGATAGTGGCAATGATGAATCGGCCGGGAGAAAAATATATCGACTTTTGGAAAAAGAGAAATGGGTACTAACAAAAATTATTAACACACATTCCAATGCCGATCACATCGGAGGAAACGCATATTTACAAAAAAAGACCGGTTGTGATATTCTATCCACAGCGATTGAGTCAGTATGGATTAATGAACCTTATTTGGAGTCCTTATTACTGTGGGGTGCTTTCCCCTTTAAATCGTTAAGAAATAAATTTTTACAGGCTCAGCCTTCCATGGTAACACACATTATTAATGCAGAAGGTATAATTGATAATACTTTATTACAAGCCTTTCCATTAGAAGGGCATTTCTTGCAGATGATCGGAGTAAAAACTCCGGACAATGTATTTTTTATTGCTGATAGCTTGTTCTCACCAGATATCATTACCAAGTATGGTCTGACTGTGAAAACTGATATCGAGAAGACTTTTGAGACCTATTCTTTTTTAGCAGAATCTTCTGCACGTTTTTATGTTCCATCACATGCTCAGCCAACTGAAAACCTGAATCAACTCATTCGAGTAAACAGAGACCAAACAAATCTGATTAATGAAAAGATTGTGGGTTATTGTCATAAGCCTCTCTCCAGGGAAGAGATAATCGCACGATTGGTTAGGGATTACCAGATAACCCTTTCCAGTGTGCAATATGTATTATTACATATTACTGTTTCTGCCCATTTAAGCTACCTTTTTGACCAGCAAATTGTTAAACCGGTTTTTGGTAAGGGGAGAATGCTTTGGGAAAATATTACAGAGGTTCATAAATAAAAAGCAGGAGATTTTGTTCTTTTCTTTTATTCCTCAGGATTGGACAATTCATCGATAACCATCATGCTGATGTTATCAGCATGGCCACCAATTCTCTCCAGGTTACTTATCATACCAAAAGATGAAAGATAAATTCATAGAGCGATTTGATTCCTAACCTTTTAAGATTAATTCATTATTGTCCATATTCCATATGGATTGTGACTGTAAAATTATATCTCATTTGATTGGAATGTTTTGAATCATCATTGCTAAATAACTTTAACTTTTTCTTAATTTCTTGCTAAGATAGAGAATAATGAATACAATTAAATTATTCAATATTATTAGATGTTGCTTGAGAACATCCAATAGTAACTTTAAAAAATTTATAATTTGGAGGAAGTTTATAATGCTAAGTGTACAAATACCTTCTATGGTTAACAATAAGTTTCTAATTGCCATCATGGTGTTTCTATTATTGATCATTACTTCTTTTTTTTCTTTTTCCTTGGCTTCAGAAGATGTTCGGGAAGCTATTGTCAAGGTATATACGGTCAGTAATGCTCCCGATTATTACAATCCCTGGAGCATGCAGGGACCAAGATCAAGTTCTGGCTCAGGATGTATCATAGAAAACAATTTGATATTGACCAATGCCCATGTGGTAAGCAATCAGACCTTTCTGCAAGTACGTAAATATGGAGATACCCAACGATACCGGGCACAGGTTTTGGCGGTTTCTCATTTAACCGACCTGGCATTGTTAAGTATAGAAGATCCAGAGTTTTTTGAGGGAGAGCCGGCTTTGTCTTTTGGTGAATTACCTGAAACTCAACAGGAAGTTTTAGTTTATGGGTTTCCTATGGGTGGTGACATGCTGAGCATTACCAAAGGTGTAATCTCACGGATTGAACACCAGCCCTATGTTCATAGTTCTTCTGTCTTTTTAGCAGGTCAAATTGATGCCGCTATTAATCCGGGTAATAGTGGTGGGCCGGTATTGGTGGATAACAAAATTGTAGGGGTAGTAATGCAGGGAATTTCCTCTTCACAGAATATTGGTTACATGGTACCTGTGCCTGTAATTCGTCATTTTTTCAAAGATCTGGAAGATGGAGTTTATGACGGTTACCCCAGTATTGGTGTGGGATTACAGGATATGGAAAATGAAGGGTTACGGGAATACTATCAAATGGAAACCGGGATGAGTGGTGTTCTAATTAACCAAATTGTTCCCGGTTCTCCTGCAGATGGTAATTTACAGGTAGGTGATGTATTATTTTCCATTGGAGATTATATCGTAGGTAATGATGGGACTATTGAATTTCGTATCAATGAAAGAACCCATCTAAACTATGTTGTTCAGCAGAAACATCTCGGAGAAGAGATTGATATGGTTGTTTTGAGAAAGGGAGAAAAGGTATCAATGAATTTAAATCTGTTCCGTTCATTAAAGAAAGATCAGCTTGTTCCAATGGAACAGTATGAAACTCTACCCTCTTATTATATTTATGGTGGACTGGTATTTTGCCCCCTGACCAAGAACCTGTTAAATATTTGGGGTTCACAGTGGGTTCAATCTGCTCCAAGAGAACTGATTTGCCCTTTGCTTAATAATATACCTGAAAAAGAGAATCAGCAGATTGTAGTACTATTAAAAGCCTTAGCTGCTGATGTAAATCAAGGTTATCAAAATGTAAGTAATTGGATCATTGACCGAGTTAATGGAGAAAAAATATGGAATATGTTGGATCTGGTAGAAAAAATTGAAAGATGCCAGGAACCGTATATAATCTTTGAAGATCAGTACAACAAAAAAGTTATTATTGATAAGGCAAAAGCATTTGATAGTCATCAGGAAATTTTAGAAATTTATCGTATTCCCTCTGACCATTCGGAAGACTTAATAAAAGGAGATAACTAAAGGTTTTGGGTAAATTCCTTATTGAGTAATAAATTTTTTATTTCTCTAAGTATATTGGAAAAAAATATTTTTAGGAGGCGAACATTATGGTTGATTTAGGTGTTCAGTATTTAGGTTTGAAACTAAAAAATCCGATTGTTATTGCTTCTTCTCCGTTGGGAGAGAATATGGAAACGATTCGTGAATTAGAAAAAAGAGGTGTTGCAGCCATTGTCTTACCTTCTTTATTTGAGGAGCAGGAGGATTTAGAGAAAAGAAGCCGCTTCTTGTTATATGAAAAGAATGGCTATAGGAAATATCTGGATTATTATTTTGATATTCTCAAATATAAATTAACGCCCGAGAAATACATGAAATATATCACCGAAATTAAAGATAAAGTAAACATACCTGTAATAGGAAGTCTTAATGGAGTTTCAGTGGGGGGATGGATTAATAATGCTATTTCAATGGAAGAGGCCGGCGCTGATGCCATTGAATTGAATATTTATTTTTTACCTACTAATCCTGCTATGAATGGACAAAAAGTAGAAGAAAATTATTTGAAACTGGTTGATCAAATTACCAGCAGCGTTGCCATACCTGTTGGAGTTAAGATACATCCTTATTTGAGTTCAATACCAAATATGGTCAAGTCTTTGGGTGATGCTGGTGCCAGTGCCGTGGTAATCTTTAACCGATTTTATCAGCCAGATATTACTCTGGAAAAAATGATAGTTGAACCAGCACTTAAATTAAGCACTTCCGAAGAATTACTGTTACGCATAAGATGGGCAGCCATTCTGTTTAGCAAGGTTAATTTAGATATTGCCATTACCGGAGGTGTGCATACTGCTGAAGATGTCATTAAAAGCATTATGGTAGGAGCTAATGTGACCATGCTTGCCTCATTATTGCTTGATAAAGGAATTAATTATCTGGGATCTCTGATAAGAGATATTGAGACATGGTTGGAAACTCATAAATACCAATCTATTAAACAAATCCATGGAATCATGAGCCAGAGATCAGTATCCGAACCTGCTCTTTTTGAAAGAGCAAATTATCTGAAGGTCATAGATTCTTATCAAAAAAAATAAACCATTTCATGAGTCAAGTACAATTTTAATCTTAATTTTCTAATAATATCTCTGTTGCTGCAAAATCTTTATTTTTTATCTTAGTATTCTACTTTTGCTATTGCACAATCAGAAAGAAGCAAAGGAATTTGAATTGCCAATGAGTACGGAAAGAGATTTAAATGTAATTATTAATCGACTAAGATATCAGCTAAAAGGCATCATACGGAAACTAAATATCAGGTATTACTATATTGATAGTGATGATCTCTATCAGGAAATATTACTTTATCTGTGGCAGCAGAATAAAAGTGGAAAATTAAAAGATAAAAATGACAGTTATATTCTTCAGGGTTGTTATTATTATCTAAAAAATTATATCAGAACACATATTAAAATTAGCTACAGAGAGGTAGGCAAAATTCATAATGACAACTTTTTAGAACAAAATCAGGAATGTAGAAAGATTGCCCAAACAAATGGGCAGAATCTGTCTCGATATCATCTTGTTGAGTATTTATACTATGATGAATTTAATAAAGTGTTATCCATTAAAGAAAAGACTCTACTGAACTTAAGAATAAGAGGGTTAACAAATCGTGAAATAGGAAAAGAATTGGGAATTTCCCATACCATGGTTTCTAAGATGCGAAGGAAAATGGTTGAGAAATATAAATTCTATAATCAATGATGAATATTCTGATAATTAATACTTGCTGGTTTCCAGTAAAGGTTATTTATTACTTGTATTAATATATTCTATTTTATTTCATAAATTTAAAACAAAGGAGAGATATGATATGCCAGAAATAACAAAAGAAATGATAGTAAAAAAAGCCGAAGAATTAAAAATACGATTTATACGACTTAAATTTACTGACATTATGGGTATGCCAAAAAATGTTGAAGTACCTGTAAGTTTATTGAAAGAAGCCCTCGAAGGTAAAAGGCTATTTGACGGGTCTTCTGTCCAAGGTTTTTGCCGTATTGAAGAATCAGATATGTATTTACAGCCTGATTTTAATACATTTATGGTTAATCCCTGGGAGGAAGAACAGGATGTTGCCCGGATTATTTGCGATATCATAAATCCTGACGGGACTCCCTTTGCCGGCTGTGCCAGAACAAATTTGAAACGGGTTCTTGCTGAACTGGAAGAGATGGGATTTACGGCTAATTTTGGTCCTGAGATGGAATTTTACCTTTTTGCTAGAGATGAAAATAACAAAGCAACAACAAATACTAATGATCAAGCCAGTTATTTTGATCTTTCTCCGGTGGA
>CAYSAA010000138.1:0-33376 GCA_964428905.1 uncultured Atribacterota bacterium | reverse complement strand
GAGATGACCGAGTGGCCGAAGGTGGTTGCCTGCTAAGCAATTGAGCGGATTTTAAGTCTGCTCCGAGGGTTCGAATCCCTCTCTCTCCGCCATTTTTTTATTTATTCTTCATTTTTATATTCATTTGAGGAGGTTATAATGACTTCCAGTTCTAATCAAAATCTTTTACCTGACATTTCTGGTATTGATATTCACAATAATTTTCAATATGGCGATATGGGTAAGGTATTGTTCCTCCATGGTCAGGTTTATTATCAGGAATATGGATTTAATCATGAGTTTGAAGCTTATATTGCTGAAGGACTGGCAGAATTTGCTAATAAATATCAACCCGGGAAAAGTTGCATATGGATTGCAGAGAACAAAGGCGTTGTGGTTGGTTCAATTGCTATTTTAGAAAGGGATAACAAACAGGCTCAGTTACGCTGGTTTTTGGTACATCCCAACTATCAAGGATTAAAATTAGGGAAACTGTTATTTAGAAAGTCAATAGGGTTTTGCCAGCAAGCCGGATATGAAAAAGTTTTTCTCTGGACATTGAACCATCTTGATGCGGCAAGAACAATTTACCAGGCAAATGGCTTTAAATTAGGGGAGAAAAAGAAGAATTATCTTTGGGGTCACCATTTAGTTGAAGAGTACTATGTTTTGAATCTTAAGTAATAATTATCGATAAAATACAAAATATATTCAATATAATTAGTAAGGGGGTATTTATGGCTAAAAAGATATACCGTTCACGAAAGGATTCTGTGATTGCCGGTGTATGCGGTGGGATTGCAGAATATTTTGAAATAGATTCAACTTTGGTGCGTCTTCTGGCAATTCTTGTTGTTTTTTTAGGCGGTGTAGGTTTAATTGCTTATATTATAGCATGGATTATCATACCACAAAATCCTGATCATGACGTTGATAGCAATAGACAGTATACACAAGGAGAAAAAAATAACATAAGTCAGGAAGAGGGAAAGAGAGATAACAATAGAAACATTTGGGGTGGCTTAATTCTTATTTTTTTAGGACTATTCTTTTTAATGAGGAGTTTTTTCCCTCGCTTTATCCTGGTGAATTTCTGGCCGGTTATCCTCGTAGTGGTGGGTATTGTATTGATAATTCAATCTCTTTCCAGGAAAAAACAGTAAGGCTTGTCTTCTTTATTCGGGCTTTTACTCCATTTTGTTGCTGAAGAAGACCAAGATTTATTCTTCACAGGATTGCCTCCCGTTTGTTTTCTAATAGAAAGATATTATTATTTTGCTGTAATAAGGAGATATGAATGAAATTTCCAGAGTCTAAGACTAAAATTGTATGTACTTTAGGTCCGGCATCACATAATAAAAAAATAATTAAAGAATTAGTTCTAGCTGGTATGAATGTTGCACGTCTGAATCTCGCACATGATAAAATTGATTATCATCGAGAAACATTGCATTATGTTCGTGAAGTTGAAAAAGAACTAGGAATTTTTCTTCCGATAATGATGGATATCCCAGGTCCTAAAATTAGAATCGGAAAAATTAAAGATGGTCCCATTCTTTTGAAAAAGGGGGAGATAGTTCGCCTAACAACACGAAATATCATAGGAAACGAATCGATTATTCCGGTAGAATATGAAGCATTGCTCAATAGCGTTAAGAGAGGAAGTCTTATTTACCTTTACGATGGATTCATTCAGCTTCGAGTCAAAGGTATTCAAGATGATGAAGTTATATGTCAGATTATAATCGGTGGGAAACTAAATTCACATAAAGGACTGAATTTACCTCACACCAAAATATTGCTTAACCCAATTAGAGAGCAAGACCTTAAACTTATTGCATTTGGTTTACAGGAAGGAGTTACAATTTTTGGTATATCTTTTGTAGAGAAGGCCGAGGATATTGTTAAAGTAAAAGAATTTGCCAGAAAAAAGGGTAAGAAAATATATACTGTAGCTAAAATCGAGCGGGAAGAAGCAGTAAACAATATTGATGAAATACTTAATGTTACTGATGCCATTATGGTAGCCAGAGGTGATTTAGGTGTCCAGGTTGCGATTGAAGAAATTCCGGTTATACAAAAAAAATTAATTGCTAAAGCCAACCGGATGAGTCGCCCTGTGATTACTGCGACTCAGATGCTGGTGTCTATGACTGAACATATAAAGCCAACACGCTCTGAAGTTACCGATGTAGCTAATGCTATTCTTGACGGAACAGATGCTACCATGCTCTCCGAAGAAACCGCCATCGGCCAGTTTCCGGTAGAGACAACCAGGATGATGACAGATATTGCCATTTCCACTGAGCGGGAGTACCGGAATTTTTTTCATCATTCTTCTTTGTGTAAAGATTTGCGCAATTCTTACCAACATAAAAAGCCGTCTGTGGAAGATGTCATTTCCATGCATACCATGGAAAGCAGCCAAATTATCCGGGCTAAATATATATTGACACCAACTGAAAGTGGAAATACGGCTAGAAGGATATCCAGATTTAAACCCTATTGTTGGATTCTTGCCTTTACAACGAACGCTGAGGTTGCCCGGTTTTTGTCCCTTTCTTATGGAGTTATCTCTTTTTTTATGGCTAACCAGGGACCTGATTGGTATAATATAATTATGGATTTTTTAAAAGAAAAAAAGTTAGTTAAAAAAGGTGAACAACTTGTTCTAACTGAGGGAACGATAAGGAAAAAGATTGGAGGGACCGATTCGCTTCGAATTATTTCTGTTGATTGAAATCCGGCAATTAATTTCTTATTTTTTTTTATCTTGTTGACAAAATAATATTTTACAGGTTGGTAGCAATAAAATATTTGATAATGTTCATTTTATCAGTATTTCCAGATTGTTGGTATGATGTTCCCAGGATATGTTATGATATAACAATAAATGATACAGTTTTACATCAAGGTCTATCCTGAAAATTATTTTTTCATAAACTTCTAAGGGATAAATATAGTAATAAAATAGTAAATGCACTAAAAGAATGCAAATAATCAAAAAAATAGTTCAATAGTTAAAAGTGAGGATAAGATTGAACGATAATGTCCATCAGTCTCAACAATTAAATAAAGGTAAGATAACTGCCATTCGGGGCAGTGTTGTAGATATACAATTTACTCAAAGAATTCCCGAAATTTCAAATCTACTAAAATCCGGTCAAGCTTTCTTTGAAACCATTCTTCATCTTAATGCCAATATGGTTAGGGGCATAGCATTAACCCCCACTGAGGGATTAAAAAGAGATGATGATGTTATTGACTATGGGCATCCCCTGAGCGTTCCTGTAGGTGAACAATTACTGGGTAGAATGTTTAATATATTTGGAGAAACGATTGATGGAGGAGACAAGGTTGATATTCCACAAAACCAAAAACGGGTAATCTATAGAGATTCTATGCCTTTGTCAGAACGTTCTACTGAAATTGGTATTTTCGAAACAGGTATCAAAGTGATTGATGTGCTTTCCCCTCTGGAAAAAGGAGGGAAAGCGGGACTATTTGGTGGGGCAGGTGTAGGGAAAACAGTTCTCATTATGGAAATGATTCATAATATGGCTATTGGTTACCAGGGTGTCAGCCTATTTTGTGGGATCGGAGAACGCTCCCGGGAAGGAGAAGAACTTTACCGGGAAATGAAGGGATCCGGTGTTCTGGATAAGGCAGTAATGATTTTTGCCCAAATGAATGAGCAGCCCGGTGCCCGATATCGGGTAGGACATGCTGCCCTTACCATGGCAGAATATTTTCGTGATGAAGGCAAACAGAATGTTCTTTTACTGATTGATAATATATTTCGTTTTGTGCAGGCTGGCTCAGAGGTATCCGGACTATTAGGAGAACTTCCTTCGCGGGTAGGCTATCAGCCGACACTGGCCAGTGAGATTGCCGACCTGGAAGAGCGTATCAGCAGTTCAGCAACTGGTGCCATTACCTCTATACAGGCGGTCTATGTCCCTGCTGATGATTTTACCGACCCGGCTGCTGTTCATACCTTCAGTCATCTCTCTGCTTCTATTGTGCTTTCCCGGCAGAGAGCAAGCCAGGGATTCTATCCAGCAGTTGATCCCCTTAAGTCAAATTCAAGCATGCTTACCTCGACAGTGGTTGGTCAAAGGCATTATCAGATTGCCCGCAGGATCAAACAAACCTTATCAGAATACGAAGAATTAAAGGATATTATTGCTATGCTTGGATTGGAAGAGTTATCCAAAGAGGATCAGAATACAGTTAATCAGGCAAGAAGATTGGAAAGATTTTTAACCCAACCCTTTGTTACCACCGAACAGTTTACCGGTAATGAGGGGCGCCGTGTTTCATTACAGGAAGCCCTGGATGGATGTGAAAGAATATTAAATGATGAATTTCATAATTATTCAGAAAACGCTCTGTATATGATTGGTGCTATCAATGAGGCAAAAAAATGATGGATTTAAAAATTCTATTGCCGGAAAGGACTTATTGGCAGGGAAGTGTAAAAAAGGTTGTAGGAGAAGCACTCAACGGTTTCTTTTGCCTGCTTCCCGGTCATGTTGATTTTGTAACAATCATGGTGCCAGGTATTTTTTTTGCTTTAACAGATGAGGAAAAAGATATTTATATCGCTATCAACGAAGGGATTTTAATTAAAACCCAAAATCAGGTTACCCTTTCTATCAGGAATGCCATTAAAGGAGAAAATTTAGGGAGCTTAAAAAAACAGGTTGAAGAGAATTTCATGAAAATCAACCAGCAGGAAAGAGGTGCCCGGAATGCATTACAAAAACTGGAAGCTGACTTTGTCAGGAGGTTTATGGATATAGAAGCTCATGAATAAAAATGTTGATTCTTCAGAAGAAAAAAGGGAAGAAAAATTCCTGCAGGAAATTGAGAGTAAGGAAAAAAGAAGAATTAAGGCGCAAAGCAGAAAAAACCGGTCAATCTGGATGGGTTTTGGCCTGTTTGGCGTTATTGGCTGGTCAGTAATGATTCCGACAGTTATTGGTATTATAATTGGCCTATGGGCTGATAATAGATGGCCGGGAAAGATTTCCTGGACTTTAACTTTTCTTTTTCTCGGTATTGTTCTGGGTTGCTGGAATGCCTGGTATTGGGTACAAAAGGAACGAAAAGTTATCGAAAAAGAAAGAAGAGAAGAATAGAGGAAGATAATTATTCAAGTTTTTACTTTTATAGTTTTAGGTTTTATATCAGGTTTATTTTATTTCGGCGGATTATGGCTGACCTTGCAATATATGAATCGTTCCAGATTCCCGGCTCTGGTTACACTGGGTAGTTACATTATCCGCATTGTAATTGCTTTTTCTATTCTGGTTTATATTGCCCGTCTGGAACAATGGATTTATATTATATACTGGCTTGTTGGTTTTATCATTGCCCGTATTCTGTTATCTCGCATACTGGGTAAGGATAATTCCGAGAAAAATAGTAAGGAGTAATAATATGGAGATAACCCCTGATGCCATTATTTACTGGCAGTACAATGGCATTCATCTAAACGCTACCATAGTTTTTACCTGGGTAGTCATGATAGTTTTAGTATTGATAAGCTGGCTGGCGACTAAAAATATGAAGGTAGGTCCTGATATTAGCCGCTGGCAAATAGCTTTGGAGGTAATTATTGCTTATATTCGTCAGCAGATAAAAGAGATTACCCAACAGGAACCTGACCAATTTATTCCCTTTTTAGGGTCTCTTTTTATGTTTATTTCCATTTCCAATCTATTGGCTATTGTACCGGGCTATCATCCACCCACCGGCTCCCTGTCAACAACAGGTGCATTAGCAATATGTGTATTTTTTGCTATTCCTATCTTTGGAATTACTAAAGTTGGTGCTAAGAATTATTTAAAGCAATACCTGGAACCATCTATTTTAATGATGCCCTTTAACATTATCGGGGAATTTTCCCGAACGTTGGCGTTAGCTGTCCGTTTATTCGGAAATATCATGAGTGGAACATTGATAGCCGGGATTTTACTAATAATTGCTCCCTTATTTTTGCCTATCATTATGCAGGTATTGGGGCTGTTAATCGGCCAAATACAGGCTTATATTTTTACTATTCTGGCAACAGTTTACATTGCCTCGGCAATACAAGCTGAGGATGGATTTAATAAGAAAAATATTAATGAAGGAAGTGAAAAAAAATGAATAGTGTTGATATTATTAGTGCCGTTTCCATATTTACTGCCGGAATAACAATTGCCATTGGATCCATCGGTCCCGCTATTGGTGAAGGAATGGCTTTAGCACGAGCTTTGGGGGCTATTGCCCAGCAGCCCGATGAGGCCAATACTATTACTCGAACGTTATTTGTTGGTTTAGCGATGGTTGAATCAACGGCTATATATTGTTTAGTTATTTCTGTTATTCTTATCTTTGCCAATCCTTTCTGGAATTATATTTTAAGTCAATAAGGTGAAACACATGTTAATTGATTTATTTACGGTTATTGCGCAGATTGTTAATTTCTTAATTCTCGTTTTGCTGCTGAAAAAATTCCTTTTCAATAAAATTGTAAGCATTATGGACGAACGAGAAGAGAAAATCAGTGAACAACTTGCCAATGCGGAACAGCAAGAAAAGGATACCAAAAAGGAGCTGGAAAAACAACAAAAAATCAGAGAAAAGCTGGAACAGGAATGGGATAACGATTTTGCCAGGATAAAAAAAGAACTTCAGTTCAAACGTGAAGAGATGATGAAAGAAGCAAGAAAGACAGTTAATCAGAATCAGGAAGACTGGAAGAATGCTATGTTAAAACAGCGTGGTGCTTTTCTTCGTGAACTAAGATATCTATCCTGCCAGCAGGTATGTCAGGTTTCTAAAAAAGTATTAGCTGATCTGGCTGATGAAAAATTAGAGAATCAACTAATTAGCAGTTTTATGAATCAATTAGAAGAACTACAGGAGGATAAGAAGCAGGAATTTAAATTATCTGAACTTGATGAGGGGAAAGAAGTGGAAATCTTTACTGCCTTTCAGCTTCAGAAAAAAGATAAAGACCTGGTTACTGAAAAAATAGAAAATCTAGCTCATAAAGATGTACAGATTGTTTTTAAAAAATCCAACGATCTTATCTGTGGAATTGAATTAAGATCTGAAGGAAAGAAGATTGCCTGGAGTATCGAAAGCTACCTTGATGTTTTAGAAAAGCGTTTAAAGGAGATATTTGAAGAAGGCGATCCTGAAGAGGATATTGATAGTCAAGAAAGTAATGGAAATTCAAATACCTAAAACCGTATCGGGAGTATAACGATAAGTATGAGCAAATCAGTTCAAAACATATCACTGAATGAGCATATAAAAAAGACCTTTGGCCAAATGGAAAGAGAGATTAGGAAGCATCGAGCCTCTTTTGATTTTCAAGAAATTGGTACAGTTACTTCGGTGGGGAAAAATATTGTTAAGACAAATGGATTGCCTAATGTGAAATCAGGAGAAATTGTTAGCTTTAAGAGTGGGCAGTTAGGAATGGTGTTTAATCTTAACCCTGACAGTGTTGATATTATACTTCTAAATGAAGAGCGCTCTATTTCGGCAGGAGATGAAGTACGACGAACAAATAGGGTTATGGATGTGCCTGTAGGGGATTCTCTCATTGGCCGGGTTATCGATCCGGTTGGACGATTCCTGGACCATAAGGGGCGTATTAATATAACAGAACGTGCACCCATAGAGCAGGAAGCACCTCCGATTATGGATCGGGCTCCTGTTCATACACCCTTACAAACCGGATTGCTGACAGTAGATGCACTGGTCCCGATTGGTCGTGGTCAACGTGAACTTATCCTGGGTGACCGGCAAACCGGCAAAAGTGCCATTGCCGTCGATACCATTCTAAACCAGCAACAGGGAGATGTGATATGTATCTATTGTGCTATTGGACAAAAAGTATCTTCTATTGCCAGGGTTGTTTCCAAATTAAGCTCTTCCGGAGCAATGGACTACACTATTGTAGTAATGGCTGCAGGTGATGAGACTCCCGGATTAAATTACATAGCACCTTATTCAGCGACCAGTATCGGTGAATATTTCATGAAAAAAGGAAAAGACGTACTGGTTATTTATGATGATCTAACAAACCATGCCCGCTCATATCGGGAGTTATCTTTGTTGATGAGAAGACCACCTGGAAGGGAAGCCTATCCCGGCGATATCTTTTATATTCATTCCCGTCTTTTAGAACGGGCTACTCATTTAAAAAAAGAACACGGTGGTGGTTCCCTGACTGCCTTACCGATTATTGAAACCGAGGCACAGAACTTATCAGCTTATATACCGACTAACTTAATCTCAATTACTGATGGTCAGATATATCTTTCACCCCAATTATTCCAGGGGGGAATTTTGCCGGCAGTAGATGTGGGAAAATCGGTTTCCAGGGTAGGTGGAAAAACGCAATTGGCCGCCTACCGAAAAGTGATTGGTGACTTGCGTTTAAGTTACTCTCAATTTCAGGAATTGGAAATATTCTCCCGGTTTGGATCACAGTTAGATGAAGACACCCAAAAAATATTGGTTAGAGGCAGAAGAATCAGAGAAATATTAAAGCAAGATCAATATACCCCTTACTCTGTTCTGGAACAAATTGTCTTTCTACTTGCTGTTTCTCGAGGTTTTCTTGATGAAGTTCCGGTAACTGAAACCGGTGAATTCAAAAAAAATATAAGAGAAGGACTCAAAGAAAAATTTACAGGAATTGTGGAAAGAATCAGTGATAATAAAACATTATCTCCTGATGATGAGAAAAAACTGATGGATTTTATTCAAGAGATTATTGATACAATAATTAAGGAAAAAGCTTATGCAGATGCTGGAGACAATCCGCAGAAAAATTGAAAGTGCTCAGGATTTACATTCGGTGGTTAAAACAATGAAAGCACTGGCGGCTGTAAATATTCATACCTATGAAAAAGCAGTTAAAGCCATTAATGCATATCATCAGAACATTGAGACCGGATTGCAGATAATTTTAAAGAAGAATCCGGAAATGCTAAAAGCACCATCTGCAGTACATGATGAGTTATCAGGGTTGATTATTTTTGGTGCACAAAGAGGAATGGCCGGTAATTTTAACTTACCCAACATTAATCATGTTGACCGCTGGATCAAAGAGAAGGGGTTAAATAGGAGATCATCGTTGGTCACCTGCACGGTTGGAGAGAGAATCTCAGAGCAATTAAAGGATATCGAACTTTCTCCAAATCATACCTTTGATTTCCCTGATTTTCGTTATCATCTGGATAGTATTATCCAGGATTTACTTTTAATGATTGAAACATGGCGTTTTCAGGAAAACGTTTCTTTTATTCAACTTTTTTATAATCGTCCGGTTAGCAGTTCTTCATTTAAACCTTTTTATTTTCAACTGTATCCTCTTGATACTATTTGGTTAAAAGAATTAATGGGACAAAAATGGCCTTCCCGTTCTGTTCCCTTCAATACCATTTCTACCGGTGAATTATTTTATCGTATTATTCGGCAATATTTCTACATTTCCCTCTACCGGGCATTTATTGAATCGATGGCCAGCGAAAATGCCAGCCGCCTGGCTGCCATGCAGAAAGCTGAGCAAAACATTGAAGAGCAGCTGGATGAATTAGAGGCACAGTTTAATCATCAAAGGCAGAATGCCATTACTGAAGAGCTGTTGGATATCGTGGCCGGTTTTGAGGCACTTACCAATTAAATTTTTTTTGATTCGGGATTTAACATAGTTCAATTTGGGTGAATAGTAATGAATAACAAAATGAACTCTAAAAATTACAAGAAAAATATCCGAATAATTGGAATGACCTGTGCGAATTGTGCTAAGCGGGTTGAGCAAAGTCTTCAGAAAATTTCCGGCGTAAAATTTGCTTCTGTCAACTTAGCTACAGAGACTGCCTATCTGATTAGCCGGCGGGAATGCTATTTAAGGAAATAAGAGAAGATGTTGACAGTAAGTCAGAATATTTAAAATTATACGACAGAATCTATTCTGGGCTTTTTTATATAATATACTGGCCATACCCATAGCTATGCTGGGTCTTCTGCACCCCGCTATTGCAGAAGGAGCCATGGCTTTCAGTTCGATTACGGTTATTTTGAATTCTTTAAGAATTCGGAAGTAAAATGTAAAATTATTTAATAAATTTAAATTTTTCGAAAAGGAAGGAAAATAAAATGAAACATAAAATGGTTACTCTGGATGGAAATACAGCAGCTGCCCTTACTGCTTACCATCTCAGTGAGAATATTACAATTTATCCGATTACTCCTTCTTCAGTTATGGGAGAGTTAGCGGATTTATGGGCATTTCAGGGCAAAAAAAATATCTGGGGAGCAGTTCCATTTGTAGCTGAGATGCAGAGTGAAGCCGGAGCAGCCGGAGCGGTTCACGGTTCACTGCAAAGAGGAGCATTAACGACTACTTTTACTGCTTCCCAGGGATTGTTACTCATGATGCCTAATATGTTTAAAATTGCCGGTGAACTCACACCAGCAGTATTCAATGTTTCAGCTCGAACAGTAGCAACCCATGCCTTGTCTATTTTTGGTGACCACTCTGATGTCATGGCTACCAGGACTACGGGCTTTGCCTTACTTGCTGCAGCATCTGTCCAGGAGGCAATGGATTTCCCGTTAATTGCACAGGCCGCTTCTCTGAAATCCAGAGTCCCCTTTTTACATTTCTTTGATGGTTTCCGTACATCTCATGAAATATCCAAGGTTGAGCTATTGGAAGTTGAAGAAATGAAGAAAATGATTGATGACAAATTAGTATATGAACATAGAGCCCGAGCTCTTTCTCCTGAACATCCTTTTATTAGGGGTACAGCCCAGAATCCTGACGTATTTTTTCAAGCCAGAGAAGGGTGCAATCCTTTTTACGATGCTTGTGCCAATATTACCCAAAAGGCTATGGAAAATTTTAAAGAGATTTCCGGAAGGGAATATCATCTGTTCCAATATGAAGGGGATCCGGCTGCTGAGACAATTATAATCTTGATGGGGTCCGGGTGTGAAACAGTTCAGGATACAGTAGAATATCTTAATAGAAATGGCGAAAAGGTAGGATTAATAAAAGTAAGACTATTCCGACCATTTTCAGTAGAACATTTATGGCAGTCTATACCCAAAACAGTCAAAAAAATATGCGTATTAGACCGGACCAAAGAACCTGGCAGCTCAGGCGAGCCTCTGTATATGGAAATATTGTCATCCATTAACGAATATATGAGTGACACTAACCAGAAAAGATCCATTAAAGTAATCGGCGGGAGATATGGATTGTCATCCAAAGAGTTTACACCGGCCATGGTAATGGGAGTATTTGACGAGCTTAAAAAAGACACACCGTTAAATCACTTTACAGTAGGAATTAATGATGATGTAAGTAAAAAAAGTATAAAATATCCCGAACATTTCCATATAGAACCGTCTGAAAGGGTAAGAGCCGTATTTTATGGATTGGGTTCAGACGGAACTGTAAGCGCAAACAAGAGTTCTATCAAAATTATCGGTGAGGAAACTGATAACTTTGCCCAGGGTTATTTTGTCTATGATTCCAGAAAAGCAGGTTCATTAACGATTTCCCATTTGCGTTTCGGTAAAGATCCGATTCACTCACCATACTTAATTCAAAAAGCAAACTTTGTGGGATGTCATCAGTTTCCATTTTTGGAAAAATATGATGTTTTGAAATATGTTGAGGACAATGCTGTCCTGCTATTAAACAGCCCCTATCCTGCTGAAGAAGTATGGGATAAAATTCCCAGAGAAGTACAGGAAACAATGATTGATAAAAAGATTAAAGTATATGCAATCAATGCCTATCAAATTGCCAAAGATACCGGGCTTGGTGTTAGAATTAATACAGTAATGCAAACGGCTTTTTTTCTGCTAAGCAAAATATTACCGGAAGATATGGCTATTGATAAGATTAAACAGTTTATCAAGAAGTCTTATGGAACAAAGGGAGAGGCAATTCTTAAAAAGAATAACGAGGCGGTTGATTTAGCCAAAGAATCAATTAAGGAGGTTCCAATACCTTCCATTGCTGATAGTTCAATTCGCAAAAGAGAAACTGTGCCTGCTGAGGCACCTGAATTTGCGCGCATAGTAACTGCCAGGATGATAGCTCAGGAAGGGGACGAAATTCCGGTAAGCGCGTTTGAGCCTGACGGGACTTTCCCTTCCGGAACTACTAAATGGGAAAAGAGAAATATTGCCCAGGAAATTCCTCAATGGGATCCTGATACCTGTATTCAATGCGGAAACTGTGCCTTCATTTGTCCCCATGCAGTAATCAGGAGTAAAATATATTCCCCGGATTTGCTTTCCAAAGCACCGGAACATTTTAAATCCGCTGACAGTAAGATCAAATCATTCCAGGGAGAAAAATACACTCTTCAAATCTCTCCGGAAGATTGTACCGGATGTGGCCTGTGTGTAGAAATATGTCCTGCTAAAAATAAGAATGAACCGGGCAAAAAAGCAATCAATCTGGTTCCTGTTGAAACTATTCAGGCACAGGAAAAGAAAAACTGGGCTTTTTTCCAGGATATTCCTCTGGTTGATCGGTCAAAATTACAGCTTAACAGGGTCAGGGATCTGCAATTTACACTACCGTTATTTGAATTTTCCGGCGCCTGTGCCGGTTGTGGTGAAACACCTTATTTGAAACTTATAAGTCAATTATTTGGAGATCGAATGATTGTAGCTAATGCGACCGGTTGTTCCTCTATTTATGGGGGTAATTTGCCGGCAACCCCATGGACTTATAATCAGGATGGACATGGGCCTGCCTGGTCTAATTCTCTCTTTGAAGATAATGCAGAATTTGGTTATGGTATGCGGTTGGCAATTGATCAACAAAAGAGGTACGCCATTTCTCTATTAGAAAAACTGAAAAAAGAGATAGGGGAAGATCTAGTTGATGAGCTAATTAATTCATCGCAACCCGAAGAAGAAGAGATTCAAAAGCAGAGAGAACGGGTAGGAAAATTACGCAAAAAACTTCAGAGTATATCTAAAGAAGAAGCTCGGCAATTAGAAAGCGTAGCAGAAGCTCTGGTACAAAAAAGCGTCTGGATTATCGGAGGAGACGGATGGGCTTATGATATTGGTTATGGAGGATTGGATCATGTTATCGCCCAACAGCACAATGTAAATATTCTGGTATTGGATACTGAGGTTTACTCTAATACGGGAGGACAGATGTCCAAGGCTACTCCTTTAGGTGCTGTTGCTAAATTTGCCGCAGGCGGAAAACCAACAGCTAAAAAGGATTTAGCCGTGATGGCTATTAACTATGGGCATACTTATGTGGCAAGAATTGCCCTGGGAGCGGACATGAATCAGGCTATAAGGGTATTTCGTGAAGCGGAAGCCTATCAGGGACCTTCTTTGATTGTTGCTTATTGTCCTTGTGTCGGGCATGGTTATGACCTGAAAAACGGATTGACACAGCAAAAAGCAGCAGTTGCATCAGGATACTGGCCGTTAATGCATTATAATCCTGATTTAAAGAAGGAAGGGAAAAATCCTTTTGTACTTGACAGCAAGTCCCCCAGTATTCCATTAGAGGAGTATATTTATGCGGAAAACAGATACCGGATTCTGACTTATAGTAATCCTGATATTGCTAAAAAGTACTACAAAGAAGCCCGGGATGAAGTATTGAATCGTTGGAAAATATATCAAAAATGGGCTGAAAATGATAATTCTCAAAAAAAGGAGGATCAATAAGTGGTTGACTTAAGTACAAAATATTTAGGGATTGATCTAAAAAATCCACTTGTAGCATCTGCCTCCCCATTATCGGAGGATATTGAAAAAATCAAACAGATGGAGGAAAAAGGAATTGCTGCAGTAGTATTGCATTCACTATTTGAAGAGCAGGTTATGTTACAGGAAAAAGAATTGAATTATTCTTTAACTTTGGGAACTGAAAGTTTTGCAGAGGCATTGAGCTATTTGCCTGATGTGAATCATTATCGTTTTGCTCCGGATGAATATGTAAAATACATTTCTAAAGTTAAAGAAGCTGTGAAGATTCCTGTTATCGGCAGTATAAATGGCATATCAAATAGCGGGTGGATTCGTTATGGGAAAAAAATTGAAGAGGCCGGAGCAGATGCTCTGGAGTTAAATATCTATTATTTGCCTACACAAACCTCTGATTCATGCCAAGAAATCGAGCAAATTTACCTTGACTTGATAAAGATATTACGACAAAATATAACAATACCGATTGCAGTGAAATTAAGTCCATACTTTAATTCCATTCCAGGTATGGCTGATAAGCTGGCTGAAGAAGGAGCGGACGGGCTGGTATTGTTTAATCGCTTCTATCAACCTGATATGGATCTAATGGATATGTCGGTTGTATCTAATCTGGAATTAAGTCGTTCTTCGGAATTACGACTAAGACTAAGGTGGGTTGCTATACTTTATCAAAAGGTAAAAGCTGATCTGGCTATTACTGGTGGCATTCATACTACTGAAGACATAATAAAAGGTATTTTAGCTGGAGCAAATGTAACAATGACGACATCAGCTCTGCTGGAAAAAGGCATCCCATATATTGATGAATTGATTCAGGGAACAGAAGAGTGGCTCAGAAGAAATCAATATAATTCTATTAATGAAATCAGAGGACTTCTAAGCCAACAAAATGTGAAAGAAACAGATGCTTTTGAAAGAGCAAATTATATGAAGGTGTTACAATCTTACCGTTTTGAATAAATTTTGGCTAAAACATAAGTTTGGCTTACATATTTATATTAGCTCTATAGAAAAAAATATAGAGCTATTTTTGAGAGAAATTGTTTTCTATATAATAATTAGCTAAATAGAACCAGATAGAAAGGTTGTTTTATGGAGCAAATACTTACCTTTGATTGGGCACATATCCCGGAATATATTAATCCTGTTTTGGTATCTTTCGGCCAATTTAAAATTTACTGGTATGGTCTTATGTATCCGATGGCTTTTCTGACTGCATTTTTTCTGGTAATTTATCGGATTCGTTCAGAGAAATTAATTTTTGAGGAATCTACGGTACTGGATTTTCTTCTCTGGGCTATTGTCATGTTGATTATAGGAGCCCGGATAGGCCATGTTGTTTCTTCTGATCTGGGATATTATCTGTCCAATCCCTGGAAAATAATATCACCCTTTGATTTTTCCGGAGGGCTGCGTTATACCGGAATTCTGGGTATGTCATACCATGGAGGCATGATTGGTATTATTCTTGCCTATATAGTATTTTGCTATAAGAGAAAGATTAATCACTGGCAATTTGCAGATATGGGAGTGCCTGCTATTCCGGCCGGTTATACCTTCGGAAGACTTGGTAATTTTATTAACGGAGAATTATACGGAAGGGCTACTGACCTGCCGTGGGGAATGTATTTTCCTGCAGATCCGACCAATCAATTAAGGCATCCTACACAATTATATGAGGCTTTATTTGAAGGGGTTGTTCTGTTTATCATTTTGTGGTATTTACGAAAAAAGAAATGGTTCAATGGATTAACCCTAAGTTTATATTTCATCGGGTATGGCATTATCCGGTTTATTATCGAATATATCAGGCAACCATCGGTTTTTCCGGTACAGCAATATTTAGGTTTTATGAACTTAGCCCAGGTAATGTCTTTGCTGATGATTGTTGGCGGGCTAATCCTTATTATAATTCGGAAGAATAAACCTTATTTGCCTATAACAAGAAAGGAGAGTCATGAATAGTCAATTTATAATATATTTAGCCATTATTGCACTGGTGGCTTTTTTATTTAAGGATGGATATTTGAACTTGTAATTTTCCCCATATCAGAAATATAATTGACATAATAAAAATAATAAATAAGAAATTATACCAAATAAAGGTGTAAAAATTATGCTAAAGGATTTAATCTTAAAAAACAGAAGTTATCGTCGATTTGATGAAAGTAAACAGATAAGCCAGGATCTATTACTTGAATTAGTTGATTTAGCAAGATTATCACCATCCGCAGCCAATAGGCAACCGCTAAAATATTATCTATCCAATGACAAAGCTAAAAACGAATTTATCTTTAGCACGCTTGCCTGGGCTGCTTATCTGAAAGATTGGAATGGACCAGCCAAAGGAGAAAGACCTTCTGCTTACATTGTTATTCTGGGTGACAAGGAGATATCAGAAAAATTTGGTGTTGACCCAGGAATTGCAGCACAGAGCATTTTACTTGGAGCTGCCGAAAAGGGATTGGGTGGTTGTATGTTCGGATCGGTTTCACAGGAGAAACTGGGAAAACTTCTAAATATTTCCTCTCAATATGAGATATTATATGTATTGGCTCTGGGTTATTCCGTGGAGAAAGTTAAGATTGACAATGTAGATGAGAGCGGAAGCATTGAATATTGGCGTGATGAGAATCAAATTCATCATGTCCCAAAAAGAAGTCTTTCAGAGTTGATTATTTCTTAAAACATAAGTTTCAATATATCTCTAATATAAAGAATAGTGAAAGGGGAAATATTTGAAAATAATACGTGTTTTATTATGGTGGATTTTTATTCTATCGATTCCCTTTTTATTGATCTCCACGGCGGTCAGGTTGGAAATCCAATGCTTACCGTTTTATGAATATGCTTATCAAAAATATCACATCAGTGAGGTAACCGGTTTTGATGCGGCCCAGCTGAAAGTAATTACCCGTCACCTTATCCAGTATTTTAACGGAAAAGTAGAACATGCGCAGCTTATTGTGGAAAAAGATAATAAGCCGATGTACTTGTTTCATGATTATGAGATAGAGCATCTGGAAGATGTTAAGGTGATTTTCCAGTCTGTTTATACAATTCAATCCATTTCCCTGTTCTATTTTCTGGCCTACCTTTTAATGACCATGATAATTAGAAAACGAAAGAGTTGGCTTGTTTTTTGGAAAGGGTTAAGGAATGGTAATATCTTGACGGTTGGATTGCTGGTCACTTTTGGAATATTCACCTTTCTCGGGTTTCATCGACTTTTCGTACAATTTCATTACCTGGTTTTTGGTGATCCCCAAAGTTCTTCTTGGATACTTGATCCCAGGACGGATTACCTGGTAATGATGTATCCCCTTAATTTCTGGCAGGATGCAGCCATTCTGGGAATTATGGCAATCCTTGGTGCGGCCATTATACTCATCGGAGTATCCTGGCTTTTCCTAAGAAGATACCGCGGCAATCACTGATAGCGGATAAACAGATCCAAAAATTTCTGAAAGAAATAAACGATGTTGACGATTCCTTTCTTGATTTCTATCGGGGCAAATGCATTGATTGGAACATTGCCCGTATTAGGGCCTATCATATCCGGTTTTTTGATTGGAGCCATTATTGGCAGAAAAGATTCGGCTATGGTGGTTGGTTTTCTAGGGGCAATTATCGGAGGTGTTTTCTGCCGGATTTTTTTATTAAATTCTGCTTACGGTTGGCACCATCACTTATTGGGTTTGCTGGGAAACGGGATCGGGCAATATGCTGAGATAATTATCCGGGGTAATCCCTTTTATTTTGTACTTTATTTCGGTTTTTTGGGGATGGTCGGTGGGCTTGCCGGCGCATTGATTCAAAACAAAATGAAACAATAAAAACAAGCAAAATGACAATCACAAGTTATAAGCATAAGAATGATAGGAGGTAATTATGTCTTTAGCGATTAATACTACCATTCCGGAAGGAATTGTATTGGCAGCAGATAGCCGTCAATCATATCGCAACCGCAAAGGAATGGCCAGGATTGGCAGTGATAATGCATCAAAACTTTTTAAATTAAATGAAAGAATGGGTATAGCTGTAACCGGTCTTGCTTTTCTACCGGAAAACGGTGTTTTAAAAAGTATCAGCAGTTATATTAAGGAATTTATCAAAAATAACCAATTAGAGCAATATTCTGTGGAAAAGACAGCCGATCAACTGGCTCGCTTGTTTGATGCAAAATATGACTGGCAAAAACAATTAGACCAGGCAAAAGAGCGAATTGAGAGAGATTTGGTTATGAAGAAATGTGAGATATTGGAAATAGCAAAGAAAGAATCTTACATTGATTTTCGTTATAAAGATCCACATGGGGCTATTAGAAGCGGTATGGGCAGAATTGACCCTATTAGTTTTGTTATTGCCGGAGTAAATCAGGATGGTTCTCACCAGGTATTTACCTGTCATATTCCCGGAGATAAAAAGAAAAACAGAGACAGTAAAGAAAGAGGACGGGAATATGGGGCTAACTGGATTGGACAGACAGATGTGGTTTCCAGGATAGTACTGGGTTTTGACGGAAGGATTGGGAATTTACCCTTTGTTGAACAAGCAAGCAAACAAACAGATAAGGAAATGATTGGAAAACAACTTCGCAGCCTGGAATATGTGATCCAATGGGGGACCATGACCCTTCAGGATGCCATAGATTTTTGCACCTTGATGATTGAAACAACCTCGGCTATTCAAAGATTTTCAGATGGCATAAAAGCGAATCCCGGAGACCTGCCGGGTGTAGGAGGGCCGGTAGAAGTACTAACAATTACACCGGAAGAAGGATTTAAATGGGTACGCAGGAAGAAGATTGTTGTGCATGACCATCTTAACAGTGATTAACAATTTAAGAGAGTTTTTCAACTGCCTGTCGGAATGAATTGCCTCTATCAAATTCATTTTGAAACATGCCGAAACTGGTGGCAGAAGGGGATAACAGGATATTAGTCCCTGGAACAGCTTTGTAATAAGCTATCCGGACAGCATCAGATAATGAATTACAGGTCTGGATTTTATTTTTCAAGCCAAGTTCGAGCAATTCTTTTACTATCATTTCTGAGGCATCATACCGGGGATGTTTTAAAATAACGATATATGAAATATTAGTGTTCTCTTTAATTGCTTTACATAGATGACTGTATTTTAATTTTTTGTCTTTCCCACCCAGAATCAAAATAATAGGTTTACCTGGGAAAGATTGAATTGCTGCTATTGTGGCCTCGGGAGTTGTTGCACAGGTATCATTGTAAAAATTAATATGATTTAATATCCTGATTTTTTCCAGTCGGTCATGTACACCGGTAAATATTTTAATACCCGACTTAATCTTATCTAAAGACAGGTTCATTATATAAGCAACATTGGCAGCGGCCAGGACATTACTGATATTGTGATTTCCGGGGATAGGAATATCGCTAATTTGCGCAAATTCAACTGCATTACCTGTAAACTTAAAAAACAAGCTGTCATTTTTCAGATAACTGCCCCTGGGAACCTCCTTCTTTGTACTAAACCATAAAATGTCAACAGGGATTTTATGAACAATATTTTCTGTAATAGGGTTGTCCAGATTGGTAACCAGATAATCTGACTTATCCAGATATTTACAGATTAATTTTTCCGAACGGGTATACTCATCAAAGCTGTCATAGCGGTCCAGATGGTCAGGTAAAATATTGGTTAAAACTGCCACATGTGGCTTAAACTGTATTTGTTGAATGCCTTCCAATTGCCAACTAGAAATTTCTAGCAATACCAGTGTTTCCGGTTTAATTTCAGGTAAAACATCAAAAACAGAGATGCCGATATTACCGGCATGAACAATATTTTTTCCTGCATGGCAAAAAATGTGGTAAATCAAATCCGTTACCGTACTTTTTCCTTTCGTTCCTCCAACAGCGATAAGGTTTCGGGAAGGACAAATCCTTAAAAACAGAGACAAATCTGTTTCAATGGGGATACCATTCTCTCTAGCAATTTGTAGATATTTGGAATTCTGAGGAACACCGGGGTTTTGGATAATCATATCCCGGTCAATAAAGTCTTCTGTTCGATGTTTCCCTAAAATGTACTTAATATTATTATATCCTTTTAGTTCATCCAGGGTCTTTTGCAGCTCCTTCTCTGTTTTTAGGTCAGTTACCAGCACCTCTGCTCCGGATTCAGCCAAAAACCGGGTTACACCCAATCCTCCCCGATTCAACCCCAATCCCATCACGGTAATTTTTTTATTCTTTAATTGTGACAGTTGTTTCATTTCTCCTCTTAATGACAAATATATCTATTTGATATTACTATATCAAAAAAATCAATTTCATAACAGACATAAAAATTAATTGCGCACGACGCACTACGATCTTGTCATTGCGCACATGATACAGGGGACGTTTCTTCATTTGACGGCTTCTCTCTAATCGGATATAGGAGAAGTGGGTCTATAATTGAACAATAACATTAAACGATAGAATAATCTGAACTATCAGGATCGTAAAATTACTTCCTTTATGCCAGAATAAGAACATATGGCCGGAGGAGAATTTTGGCTTCTGAGGTTTGTCCAAAGGCAACTGGTTTATCCTAATGAATCGACCTGAACTGCCGGATGTTCCTGGGCCTCTCTCATCATCTAATGTGAAAATTACCATTTAAGTGTCTGCTATAGATCCAATCCTAATTTCTTTTTTGAGACTTTGTATTGTGATATCAACTATTTATGTATATAATATGGGTTATTAACCTATATATTTTACATAGAAGGTAGATATAATGGAAAATGAAAAAACATTATTAGGTAAAATTTGTGAGCAGCTTATTGGTAAATTATATGATGAAAATAGACCGGTTTTTAAAATTAACCATGCCCAAAGAATTTTAGGTAAAAGTTATATTGCTACACCCAAAGCATAAGATGCCTTAAATAAAGATTATTCTAACTTAAATATTTGTTTTAACTCCTGGTTGGATAATTCGCTAAGCCACCTTTCCCCGGTAGAGATCATTAATTTAGATAACTCTTTTTTGGCATTGATCATTTCATCAATTTTTTCTTCGAATGTACCAATGGTGATAAGTCTATGTACTATTACTTTTTTAGTTTGTCCAATGCGGTAAGTTCTATCCGTAGCTTGGTCTTCTACAGCAGGATTCCACCAGAGATCATAATGAATTACATTGGTTGCAGCAGTTAAGTTGAGGCCGGTGCCTCCTGCTTTCAGTGAAATAATCATCATTGGAGAGTGTTTGCCATTCTGGAAATCATCAATCATTGTTTCCCGCCTTTTGCAATTGAGGCTACCGTGAAAAAAAAGAGGCTCAAGGCGGAATTCATTTTGTATTAATTGCACTAACAAATTTCCCATTTCTTTATATTGGGTAAATAAAAGAACTTTTTCTCTCGAAGTAAAAATTTTTTCCAGCAATGAAATGGTCATCTCTGATTTACCTGAGTGCTCCTTTGAGACAGTTCCTTTTTTGGTATAATGAGCAGGATGGTTGCAGATCTGTTTTAGAGCAGTCATCAATTTAAAGATAAGTCCTCGACGGCTAATTCCTTCACTTTCGGAAATCTCTTGCATATTGGCATCTACAATACGCTGATAAATAGCGGTTTGTTCTTTAGTCAGGTAACAGTACTCATTTTTTACTATTTTATCTGGTAAATCTTTTATAATGGAATGGTCTGCCTTCATCCGGCGCATGATGAAGGGGGCAGTGGCTTTTTTGAGTAAATCAATCTTTTTCTGGTCATGGTATTTTTCGATGGGTATGGCAAAACGATGGATAAAATTCCGTTGAGTTCCCAGATATCCTGGGTTCAAATAATCAAAAATACTCCAGAGTTCAATCAGTCGATTTTCTACAGGTGTTCCACTTAGAGTGATAGAAGCATTTGATTTTAATGATTTTATTGCCCTAGTTTGCTTACTATCAGCATTTTTTATGTTTTGAGCCTCATCAATAATAATAAGATCCCAATTTCTTTTTTTAAATTCCTCTACTTCTCTGCGTAACAAACCATAAGTAGTAATGATTAAATCGCTTTCAGTGTTAGTAAGTTGACGTTCTGTGCCGTGATATATTAAAATTTTTAAGGAAGGGGCAAATTTTTGGCATTCTTTAAGCCAATTTCCTACCAAGGTAGTTGGACAGATTACCAGGGCAGGATAGTGTAATTTTTTTTCTTCTTTAAACTTTAAGATAATAGAAATTGCCTGAATAGTTTTGCCTAACCCCATATCATCGGCCAGGCACGAACCGAAACCTTTATCAGCATTGGAATATAACCACTGAAATCCTCTCTTTTGGTAAGGTCGGAGCACTGCTGTAAGTGTGTTGGGGAGTTCAACTTGCTTAAAGTTGGTCAGTTCTCCTATCATCTTGTGGAGTTTATCATTAGTGTGAAAAAGAAAATTATTATCAGTCTCTCCAATTAGTGAGGCCTTTATTATTTCTGTTGAAGATAGTTCTGGTAATGGTTTGTTTATTTTGTTTATTACTCGAGTGACTTCTTCGGGTTGTAGTAATAGGTAATGTTCTTTAAATTTCACAAGTCCAGTGGCTGATTTAACAAGTTGAAGAAATTCTTCTTTAGTCATTTTATGATCACCTAGGGCCACCTCCCATGAAAAGTCCAACATTTCTTTTAAATGTAAATAAGATACACTTTGACTCTGGTTGGTTTTGAGTTTGGCTTTTACAGCTAGTTGAGGTGAGCAAATCACTTTTAATTCTTTAGGCATAATCACACTTATACCAAGCATATTAAGGATATATTGACCATTTTTGATTAATTCTGACATTTCTAAAGGATCGATAAGGGATGATTGCTTTCCTTTACTGCTAAGGACTATTTTCAGGGATGGAAAATAGATAGAGGCTGTGGCAATTTGATTAGCTACAATAAAACGAACAATTTCTGCAGGTTGTGCAAAAATAGTCTTTTCTGTTTGAAAGATATCTCGTAAGGGAAGGAGGGGAGATAGAGGATCTTTTTTATTTATCACCTCAACCTGTAATTGAAAATAAGTTTTTTTCATTGGCGGTATTTCAATTTTAATGACTGAAGAAATTTCATTCTTACTTAAATTTAATATGCTTAACCAATTAGTAATTACTCGAGCTGTCTGTTTTTTATTAAATTCCTGAGCCAGATAATAAGCACCGTAAAAAAAGGTATTGCAAAGTTTATTATTTTCTTTGATGTCAGCAAAGCTATGTACAATATGGGTAAGAATGAGTGATAGAAGAAATTCAGCAGCAGCTGGTCCAATGAGAAGAGTTTTATCTTTGTGGCGATAATAAAAGGTTTGGGGGGTAAGTTCTGTCAAAAAATCCAGGACTTGTTGTATGACTTTCAAGTGTTTAAGAGGTATGTAATGAATAAAAAAATTGTCTTTCTCCTCATTCCCGATCTGTGGTATAAATAGTGATGTGCGAGCCAAAGCCAGAGCTATTGTTGTTGCGATGCTAATGAGCCTTACTTCAGGAGAAGTTTTTTCAAGAGAAAGCTGGAGAGGTAGCTTTATAAAATGATCGATTAAGCTTTCTGCAGATAATAACTTGCCTGTTTTTCTTTTCAGCAATAGTTTCCCATCTATTTCCTCGGGAACAATTATTTTTCTTGATAGTCTCTCTACGCCTTCAGTTGTGCCTTTTTTGGAAAAGATAAAAAAAGATATTTTGGATAATTGTTTCTGTTTTATATTTCCTGGATCAAACAATAAAATATTTGATTCTATCCAATCGGGATCTTTTTCAAACAACTGCAGGTTTTCAGTATGTTTGGTTATATTTTGGTAAGCCTTAAGAAGAATTTTTTTAAAATTACCCGGGGAGTAAAATAGAGGTGATTCCTCCAAAAAGGTAAAAATTTTGTTACTATCCTTTGCTTGAGAAAGACTGCTTAAAATTGTAGAAAGTTTAAGTTCTATTTCATTATCTTTTTTATTATTCTTGGTAGAAACATTTATTTGGTTAAGAGGGATATAATTTTCTCCTGCTTCAGCTGCTGGCTGATCAGTCACTGCAAAACCGGCAGCCAGCATTAGCGTACTTGTTTCTATACCCCGGAGATGAAATAAAATAAAAGGATTTTTATCCACTTCATTAGCAATAAGATAATAAACTGCAGCAATATGTTTGCAGGGGTTTGCCCAATCTGGACAGGAGCATTCTGCTTTAAGATCTTGCCAGGAGGTCGGTAAAAGAAATATATCATCCTGAGCAAGTCGGACTAACATTTCTTTAGGTAGTTTTCCTAAAGCTAATTCTGAAGCTAAAGAGGGATTTTCGGCAATACAGGATTGTAATTTTTCAATTTGCATAGTGGTAAATTTTTGTAGTGAAATCGTAACTCGATAAGGTCTTGGCTTTCTACCTTTTACCTCTGCTTCTACAACACCATTGAAAATTTGAATATTCTGGACCCTACCTGTATTAGCATAAATTCTTCCTCTGGGCAAGCGGTTAGTGTCATAATCAATTCTTTCCATTGCCTCTATCCAGGCATTACCCCACCAAGTTTGTCCAAATTTTTTTCTGTTAGTCATAATTTTCCTTTAAGAAATTCATAAGAACCATTGTTTTCACTATAGATTATATCATATTTGATACAGGGGACGGTTCCTTGTTTGACAATTTTCCTCTTATAATTTAAGATATGACTATCATATATTATTATCTCAGAGGTAATCTTTATGCCCAGAGTAGCCCGTATCAAAAGCAGTACCGGAATTTACCACATCATGACCAGAGGAATCAATCAACAAAACATTTTCTCATCTGATGATGATTATGAAAGATTCTTAAATACCCTGGTCAAGTACTGCCGGAAGAGCACCTGTGAAATCTATGCTTACTGTTTAATGGGTAATCACATTCACTTATTATTAAAAGAAGGCCAAGAGTCTATAGCAATCACCATGAAGAGAATAGGCGCAAGCTATGTCTACTACTATAACTGGCAATACAACAGAAAAGGACCTCTCTTCCAGGATCGCTACAAGAGTGAACCGGTAGAAGATGATGCCTATTTTCTTACTGTCTTACGCTACATTCATCAGAATCCCTTAAAAGCAGGACTATCTGATGATATTTCCTCCTATCCCTGGAGCAGTTATTCTGAATATATGAATAAATCAAGGATAATCAATATTACCTTTACCTTAAACCTATTTGATTCAGACAGAGAAAAAGCCATTGCAAGGTTTAAAGAATTCCACAGCCAACTCAATAATGATCCATGCCTGGATCTCAGTGAAAAAAGAAGGACCCTTTCCGATAAAGCAATCCAACAGTTAGTTTTAAATAATTATCATCTGGAATTAGCAACTCTACACAATGTTAAACCAAAAACTCAAACCAATGTTTTAAGATATCTCAAAGAACTGGATGGCTGTTCCCTAAGACAGCTCTCCAGATTAACAGGATTGACGGTGAATCAAGTTATAAGGGCATGATACAGAGAACCGTCCCCTGTTTGAAGAAAGGTTTAGCCTATTATGGTACCTATTGTTTATATCATCGATGACGAACAGGATATTGTTGATTTAATTACGCTTCATCTGGAAAAATCTTATTTTCAAGTAGAGGGATTTTTCGATGCGGCCACTTTTTACCATGGACTAAACAAGAAAATTCCTGATTTGATTATTTTAGACCTTATGCTTCCTGATGAGAGTGGTTTTGAGGTATGTAAATATATAAAAAAAGAGGAACGATATACAGACATACCGATTATTATTCTCTCAGCCCGTATTGAGGAAACCGATAAAATTCTTGGCTTGGAACTGGGTGCTGATGATTATGTGACCAAACCCTTCTCCCCTAAAGAAATAGTAGCCCGGGTAAAAGCAGTTTTGAGAAGAAAAGGTACCAAATCAACCGATAAAAAAATTATAATTGACGAAAATACAATCATAGAAGTGGGAAAATATCGTGTTTTTATTGCAGATAGGGAAATCCGCTTAACGACAACTGAATTTAAAATCTTAACATTGCTTGCCAGTAAACAGGGATGGGTTTTTAATCGGGAACAGATACTGGATCACCTTTGGGGTGATGAGAAGGCCATTTTGGATCGTACCGTTGATGTCCACATTAAGAATTTGAGGGAAAAACTAGGAGAAAAGGGATATCTGATAAAAAATGTTAGAGGAGTTGGCTATAAATTGGAACCATGAAAAAATCGCGATTTTATAGAATTTTTATTAGTTATCTTATTGTTATTTTTCTATCATCTATTTTTCTATTAATCTTCTTGACACCTTTCCTCAGGTCCCAATATCTCAAAAACCAGATTGAAAACCTGTCTCATCTTTCGTTAACACTACAAACCATGATTAAACCACTTATTGAACAGGAAAATTGGCAAGGTTTGAACCTATTAATCAAGGAAATAAATAAACAGACGGATATCAGGATCTCAGTAATGAACACCGAGGGAAAAGTAATAGCTGAATCATCAAAAGATTTTTGGGAAATGGAAAGCCACTCGAATCGACCTGAAGTCAGAGAGGCATTGCAGGGAGAAGAAAACCATATAGCACGATACAGCACCACCACCAAAGAAAAAATGCTCTATGTTTCATCTCCCATTTTTATTGAGGAGAATATAAGAGGGGTGCTCAGGCTTAGTATTTTTTTGGAAGAGATGAATTATGTTTTAAATCAATTAAGGAATATTATTCTTCTCGGTGCCATAATGATGATTCTGATATCACTTATTCTCTCCTATTATATTTCTAAAAGACTAACTATACCGGTTAATAAATTAGTACAAGGATTTAAGAGCGTAGGCGAAGGTGATCTGGAAACCAGAATTGTTTCTGATTGGGAAGAGCCCGAGATTAAGGAGCTGTCCGATCGATTCAATGAAATGACTGAGAAGATAAAACAATTAGTTCATGAATTATCTCTGCAAACTGAGGAATTAGAAGGCATTATTTCCACGATACAAAGCGGTATTGTCCTATTGGATGAGAAAGGGAAAATAATCCTGAGCAATAGTCATTTTAATAAAATATTTTCTTCTTATCAGTTGAAAGATAAATACTTTTGGGAAGTGATTCGAGATGAGCAAATAAGTAAGCTGGTTAGTGAGTTAATAGAAAAGAAAAAAGATTTTACAGCTGAAATTGAGCTTTCTGAAAAATATTATCTCTGTAATGGAATTTATGTTGAGAAGAAAGATAAATCAATCCTGGTATTCCATGATATTACCCAATCCAGGAAATTAGCCCAGGTCAAAAAGGATTTAATTACCAATATCTCCCATGAGTTACGAACTCCCCTGACTTCCATTAAGGGTTATCTGGAAACAATGGAAGATGCCAGCGATAGAGAGAGGGAACAATATATTCAAATCATCAACCGTAATACCGAAAGGATGATCAATATGGTGAATGATCTGTTGTTTCTATCCGAACTGGAAGATAAAAGTGGGAAGATCGAGATAGAAAAAGTAAATTTAAAAGAAATGACAGAAAATCTATATAAAATATTTGAACTGGCCATCAGAGTAAAAAATCTAAGGTTCAATCTCAATGTCCAAAAAGGTCTACCTGAAATTGAAGTTGATCCTTATAAAATTGAACAAATGTTGATTAATTTAATAGATAATTGCATCAAGTATACTGAAAAAGGTGAAATTACTATTTCTATCATGATGCTCTTGAATAATAAAGTCAAAATAGAGATTACCGATACCGGTATCGGAATAAAGAGAGAAGATATTGATCGTATCTTTGAAAGGTTTTATGTAGTAAATAAAGCAAGATCCCGGAAACAGGGAGGTACAGGATTGGGCCTCTCCATTGTCAAGCATATTGTCATACTACATAAGGGAGAGATTGATATAGACAGCCAGCTTGGCCTTGGAACAAGAATAACAGTGATCTTGCCGGTTCAACAGTCCTAATAGATCTTTGTTATGTTAAAAATGCACATGCTGATTGACTGGCTTAAAAGGAGAAAATATTTAAGATGAAAAAAATTCTTTTTCTTTGTACAGGCAATTCCTGCCGGAGCCAGATGGCTGAAGGTTTCTTACGTCATATGGCCCGTGATAAATTAGCAGTATTTAGTGCCGGAGTGAAGCCAACACAGCTTAATCCTTATGCAATCAAAGTCATGGCTGAAGCTGGTATTGATATATCGTCATATAGGTCTAAATCAGTTAACGAGTTTTTGAAACAAGAATTCGATTATGTTATTACAGTCTGTAATCATGCCAGGCAAGTATGCCCTATATTCCCGGGTAAATACAAAAAAATTCATTGGGATATAGAGGATCCTGCCGAGATTAGTGGAACTGAGAAAGAAAAAATGGGTTTTTTTAGCAAGATTAGAGATGAAATAAAAGAAAAATGTCAAAGATTCTTAAATAAATTTGATAATTAACCAAAAATTAACACTTTATTTATATATTCTTAATAAAACTCCTTTATATTGGAATTAACAAAATAGAGATGTAAAGCATCTCAAAAAATAAAAGGAGATAAAAAATGACAAAATTAAGGAAATTGAATCAAATCATTGTTAGCTTGACTCTCGTTTGTTTATTGGTTTTTAGTACTAATGTAATTGCAGCCAAGAATAACATTGTAGCCAAAGGTTCAACTACTGTACTTCCTATATCACAAGCCTGTGCCGAAGTCTTTATGGATCAGAACATGGATATCGATATTTCCGTACAGGGTGGAGGCTCCGGTGTAGGCATTGCCTCCATTATTGACGGAACATGCGATATTGGCAATGCTTCTCGTGCTATTAAAGAAAAAGAAGTAGACACTGCTAAAGAAAAAGGAATTGAACCAGTTGCCAACGTTGTGGCAAGAGATGCCATTGCTGTGGTGGTTAATCCGGCTAATAGTGTTGATGGATTAACTCTTGAACAGATTAAAGCTATTTATACCGGTGAATTTTCTAACTGGTCCCAGGTAGGCGGTTCTGATCAGGAAATTGTAGTTATTTCCAGGGATTCTGCCAGTGGAACGTTTGAGGCCTTCAATGAGTTAGCCTTGGATAAGGAAAAAGTAAGACCCGATGCCTTATTACAGGCCTCCAATGCCGCAGTGGCTACCAGTGTAGCCAATACTCCCGGAGCCATTGGCTATGTCGGATTAGGTTATGTGACTGCTAAAATTAAAGCAATTGAAGTAAATGGTATTATTCCCAGCAAAGAAACAGTTAATTCCGATACCTATCCTTTGGCAAGACCGTTGTTTATGTATACTAATGGAGAGCCAACCGGTGCAGTAAAAGAATTCATTGATTTTGTAATGAGTGAAGAAGGACAAAAATTAGTTGAGGAAAATGGTTATATCAGTGTTAAATAATTAATTAATTCAATCAACTCAATACCTTAACCTCCCGGGCATGGTATCAGCAAAAACTATCATGCCCGGTTATTTACTTGTTAATTGTATCTAAACTATGAACAAGGGTAGCAAATTTATGTATAAGAAGAAAGAAAAAATTATCAGATGGCTATTTACCATTTTAGCTTTTTCTTCTTTATTATTTTTAGTAGGCATAATGGTTACACTTTTTGCTTCCGGAGTTCCTGCTTTTCAGGAAGTAGGATTGTTCAAATTCATTCTAGGAAAGGATTGGTATCCTACCTATAATCCGCCTGATTTTGGGATTCTTCCTTTAATCCTGGCTTCTTTCCTGGTAACCATAGGTGCGGTATTGGTATGTGTTCCGTTAGGGGTAGGGAGTGCCCTTTTTGTCAATGAACTGGCAACATATAGACAAAAGGCAGTTTTAAAACCCATAATAGAGATATTGGCCGGTGTCCCTTCCATTGTCTATGGTTTTTTTGGTATGGTGATTGTGGCTCCCTATTTACAAAGAGTCTTAAATATCCCGGTTGGGCAAACTGCCTTTACCGGAAGTCTTATGCTTGGTATTATGGCTACACCTACCGTTTGCAGTATCTCTGAAGATGCACTGAGCTTTGTACCCAATAGTCTTAGAGAAGCTTCATTAGCTTTAGGCGGAAACCGTTGGCAGACTCTAACCAAGGTTATTATTCCTGCAGCTGGTTCAGGGATTTCTACTGGTATTATCCTGGGAATGAGCCGTGCTGTCGGGGAAACTATGACTGTCTTAATGGTAACCGGTGGTGCCGCAATTATACCTACTTCTTTCTTTAAACCGGTTCGGCCAATGACCTCTACGATCGCCGCAGAAATGGGAGAAACAGTGGTAGGAAGCACCCATTACCATTCGTTGTTTGCCATTGGCTTAATCTTATTTTTAATTACATTACTATTTAATATTATCGCAGAGGTCATTAGTCGCCGATATAGATTAAAATTGGGTTTGGGTAGGTAGCTTAAATGGATAAACAAATCAAACAGAATCTCGGCTTTTTACTATTATTTATCTGCATCTTAACTACCATTTTCTTTTTAGGTATCATTTTATATTTTATAGTGGTCAGAGGCATCGGAGCCCTGTCCTGGGAATTTCTAACCCAGGTACCCAGAAAAGCTATGACTGCAGGAGGGGTGGCTCCGGCTATTGTGGGTACTTTTTATCTGACTTTAGGGGCTATGATTTTTTCTATTCCCCTGGGGCTGGCCTGTGCCATTTATCTTAGTGAATATAGCACTAAAAGTTTTATTGTAAATATTATTCGAATCAGTATTAATAATTTAGCAGGAGTTCCTTCCGTGGTATTCGGTCTTTTCGGGTTGGCTGTATTTGTTAAGTTCTTTGGATTTGGCGTATCGATTTTGTCCGGTTCGTTAACATTGGGAATCATGGTTTTACCCAGCATCATATCTGCTGCCCAGGAAGCACTTATGGCTGTGCCGCAATCTTATCGGGAAGCATCTCTTGCCCTGGGAGCTACTTTATGGGAAACTATTAGAAAGATAGTCCTTCCCAGTGCACTACCCGGAATATTAACTGGTGTTATTTTAAGTATAGGCAGAGTAGCCGGTGAAACAGCACCTATTCTATTTACAGCAGCTACATTTTATACTCGTGGCTATCCGGATTCTGTTTTTTCAGAGGTAATGGCTTTACCTTATCATATTTACGCCTTGATGACCGAGGGAGTCCATCCTGAAGAACAGACCAGTATTGCTTATGGCTGTGCACTTATTTTGTTGATTTTAGTATTAACCATGTCGATTCTGGCAATTATTCTCAGACAAAGACAAAGGAGCCAAAGTTATTATGGGACTTAAGACCAAGATACTGGTAAGGGATATTCGTTTTTATTACGGTCAAACCCAAGTTCTAAAAGGTATTAATGTGGATATCTATGAAAATAAGGTAACTGCTGTTATTGGACCCTCTGGCTGTGGGAAATCAACTCTGATTCGCATGTTTAATCGAATGAATGATCTGATACCCAAAACCAGGCTGGAAGGGTCTATATTATTGGATAAAGAAGACATTAATAATCCGAAAACAGATGTAGTAGAAATTCGACGGCGAGTCGGAATGGTATTTCAGAAACCAAATCCTTTTCCTAAAAGTGTTTTTGATAATATCAGCTATGGATTAGAAGTAAACGGGATTAAAGATAGAAGAACGAAAGAAGAAATTGTGATACAATCGTTAAAAAAGGCAGCGTTGTGGGATGAAGTCAAGAATCGTCTTAACGAAAGTGCTTTGGGACTTTCGGGGGGGCAGCAGCAGCGAATTTGTATAGCCCGTTGTCTGGCAGTAGCACCGGAAGTTTTATTATTTGATGAACCCTGTGCCAGTCTTGATCCTATCTCTACCCAGAAGATTGAAAAATTAATATTGGAGCTAAAAAAAGAGTACACCATTGTCATTGTGACCCATAATATGCAGCAGGCTGCCAGGGTATCAGATTATACGGCATTTTTATACTTGGGTGAGTTAATTGAATTTGGAGAGACGCAGAATATATTTACTGTTCCCAAGAATAAAATGACAGAAGCATATTTGACCGGCAGATTCGGATAAATCAATAAAAATTGATTAATGGACTCCTTTAATTTTTAACGTTATTTTAAGAATAAGGCCTTGTGTGTGGTAAGAAAAGAGGTAAGATGATGTTAGAAGAACGTCTGATATCCTTAAAGCGGGAATTAATCGAATATGCCACGTTGGTGGAAAATATGATTGATAAAGCTAACAAGGGGTTATTGGAGAAAGAAAAGGATTTTTTATTAGAGGTTATTGAAAAAGATGAACCACGTACAGACCGTTATGAGCTGGAAATGGATGAAAAGTGTATCTGGATTATTGCTCAGTTTCAACCCCAGGCTATTGATTTAAGAACAATACTCATGATACTGGAGATGAACAGGGATCTGGAGAGAATCGGAGACCTATTGGCAACAATATCGCGGAGTGCTCTTTTCCTAATTGAAAGGCCTCAAGTTAAGCCATATATTGATTTGCCCAGGATGTCCGGTATTGTACAGAGCATGGTTAAAGACAGTGTCAATGCATTTATTGAAAATGATTCCCAACTTGCCCGGGAGGTGTCCCAGAGAGATAGAATGGTCAATGCACTAAGGGATCAGATTATTCGGGAACTTCTGACTTTTATGAGTTCGGATCCCACAACCATCGAACGGTCTTTTCATCTAATTTCCCTGTCCCTTGATTTAGAACGCATTGGAGATCACTGTACGAATATCTGCGAAGATGTGGTATTTATGGTGGAAGGAGAGGTTATCAAACATCAGGATGATAAGAATAAGATGAAATAATAGATAATATACTGCTGACGATAAACTTATTTATTATTATTTGTTATAGGATTATTTATACTTGATTTTTGAATTTTTATTGTTTGTATAATGATAAGAAGAGACATTCTGCTGTCCTATGTATTGAGAGAGCAAAAAGTTTATGAATAGATGGTTTTAAGTATTTTGTTAGTTGTTTTTTTGGATTAGAGTTAGTGGTTCTTACTTCCCCGTTAATTTTATAGCTGAAGGGAAATCCTATTTTTAAATCAAATTTGTTTGAAAAAAAATATTTTAAGTGAGAAATAGAAAAAAAACATGCAAATACACAAACAGATATTATATAATAATATGTTTTCCACTTCTTTAGATGAAAGAATTAGTTATTTTTTTCTTACTAAGATATAAAGATATCAGAATAGAGAGAATTTAATACACCCATCATTAAGGAAGCGGATATTTTTATAAAATATTTATTGTGATTTTAACTACATTAAAAAGGAGTAAGTGATTATGATTATCTTATCTTTTAACTGTGGCAGTTCATCGGTAAAATACCAGCTTTACAATTGGGCAAAAAAAGAAATTATTGCCAAAGGTATCGTAGAGAGAGTTAGCATAGGAAATTCATTCTGTATACATGAAGTTAATCATAAAGAAAAGGTTACTTTGGAACATGATTGTCCTACTCACAAAGAAGCTATCAAATTAATCATTGATATGCTTACTCATCCTGAGCATGGGGCACTTAAAAATTTAACCGATATATCTGCGATTGGACATCGGGTCGTCCACGGGGGCGAAAAATTTTCTAAGTCGGTGCTTATTAACCAGGAAGTATTAAAAACCTTTAAAGAATTGGCTGGACTTGCCCCCTTGCACAATCCACCTAATATTATGGGTATTGAGGCAGCTATGGAACTGTTACCTGATAT
>CAYSAA010000137.1:0-24201 GCA_964428905.1 uncultured Atribacterota bacterium | reverse complement strand
GCAGTTGTATTGCTTAGAAATATCCAGTTAATAGAAGAGAAAAAGCAGCACAAAAAGTAACCAAGAAAAAGGCACACCTCTTTTAGAGGTTCTTACAGCCACCTGCTATGCGGGTGCGATATTTACTGGTAAAATGAGTTTTTTGGGATATTTTTAAAAAAAGATACAGTAAAGGTAAATAGTAATGAAAGAAAGGAAAACCTGTCAGTGGTTTCCTGTTTGCCCGATTAAATACTTTACCGAACAAAAATTAATTGATAAAAAGTGGGTAGAAGAATACTGTAAATCAGATTATTGGCGTTGCGTTAGAAGGGAGATGCAGGAAAAAGGGCAGTATCATCCTGATAATATGTTACCAGATGGAACAATTGATGAGCACCTTCATCTAATAGATGAATGATGTTCATTACTTTTATTTCTATAAAAGGAGTAAACAATGAAGACTTATCTAGATTGTATCCCCTGTTTTTATGATCAAGCACTTAAGACTGCTAGAATATCTGGTGCCAGTGAGGAGGTACAAAGAGAGGTATTGAATCACTTATCTGAATTGGTTCCTTGCTTTTCCTTAGATACTACGCCGGCAGAGATGGGAAGAAAGATTTATGCTATGGTCAACAAGGTTACCGGCAAAAAGGATCCCTATAGGGAGATTAAAGAAGAAAGCAACAAAATGGCTCTAAAATTATACCCAGAAATGAAAACAAAAGTGAAGGAAGCAAGAAACCCCCTTCTAACAGCTATAAGATTGTCAATTATTGGTAACATCATTGATTTTGGAATAAAAGATACTGCTATGATTCATGAGGAGATTGATAAAATGCTAACTGGTGACTATGATTTGCAGGTTACTAGCTATGGTGACCATTTTGATTACCTTGCTTTTTATCAACACCTGTTAGAAGTTGAATCAATTCTCTATCTGGCTGACAATGCGGGAGAAGTGGTATTTGATCGTATTTTAATAGAACACCTGGTAAATTATTATCATAAGAATGTCATATATGTCGTGAAGGGGAAACCGGTCTTAAATGATGCACTGGTAGATGATGCTATCTTTTGTGGCATTAACCATTTTGCTAATATTATTTCCTGTGGTGCTGATTCTCCTGGTGTTATTTTAGAGTATTGCTCTCCTGAATTTATGCGTATTTTCAATGAGGCAGAGATGATTATCAGTAAAGGACAGGGCAATTATGAGGCACTTTCGGGTGAAACAAATCCCTTATTCTTTTTATTAATTGCCAAATGTCCGGTTATTGCCCGGCATCTGGGATGCCATGTTGGCGATTTTATTTTAGAAAATGGTCTAAAAGGTAAGAGATTGCCTATTGAGGTTATTGAAAAACAAAGATAAGATATGCATAATAAATTAACCAATTCTTTTATCAAAAAGGCTATTGGTTCCACATATATTCTGCTCATTTATTTACATAAACCACATCGTTTGCTGATCGGGAAGATAGGCTGGATTCATTTAAAGGAAGGTTATTATATTTATGTCGGATCAGCAAAAAAATGGATGAAGTCTCGTTTAGTTAGACATTTCTTACGCAATAAAAAAAGATACTGGCATATTGATTACATTTTGAGTGATCCATGTCCTTCTACAATTGTTAATGTCTGGATCCATCGAGAGCCATGTGAATGTGCTATATCCCAAAAATTGTATCAAGATAAGATTGGTACACTGGTAAAAAAAGGCTTAGGTTCTTCTGATTGTCATTGTATTACTCATTTTTTTAAAGTTAAGGATGATAATTTGGATATTCTATCTCAAATTTTATCAGAAATGCATTTTTCTTCCTTAACGGGTAAGCAATCATTTTTCCTAAAGTACTACATAAAAAATCTTCCATATAAATCGTAACATTTTTCCAATTTCCCAAGTTTATTTCTTGACAAATCAAGGAAATATATTAGAATATAATTGAGAATGAAAATCATTTACAGTAGGAGTTATAATTGCTTACCTATGAAGATAAATTTAAATCTTTTTTGAAAGAATATAATTTAAAGTATACGAGAGAAAGAAAAGAGATAATTGAAGCAATTGTAACACTTAAAAAACATTTCAATGCCGAAGAAATACATCAACAGTTACGAAAACATAAATCTCATGTGTCTCTGGCAACGGTATACCGTACCATTCCATTATTGGTTAATAGTGGTCTGATTATGGAAACACTGCATTGTCGGGAAAAGGTGGTATATGAGAAAATTTATAATAAGAAACACCATGACCATCTGATATGTATTAACTGTGGGAAGATTATCGAATTTTATAATGAAGATGTAGAAAAATTACAAGATGAGATTTGTCGTAGATATCATTTTTTACCAACCGAACATCGCTTGGGAATAAAGGGTTATTGTCAGGAATGCCAAAAAAAATTAAAAGATATCGTGCGTAATTCAGACGAGGAATAGACCATTTGTAATAGAAAAATGAGAGGTTATATCAATCATGGTAGTTAGTTTGACAAGTATCAAGGCAGGCAGTCAGGTCAAAGTTGTTAGCATGAGGGGCGGACTGGGTATTAGACAAAGATTAAGTTGTCTGGGAATTCATCCCGGAGATGTGATGTTATTGCAAAAGAGCGGTTTTATGAGAGGACCTGTTCTAGTGAACATACACGGAAATCAGGTTGCTTTAGGAAGGGGAATTGCTGCTAAAATTTTAGTGGAGGTCATGTCATGAAAATTGCATTGGTAGGTCAGCCGAATTGTGGTAAAAGTACGATTTTTAATCATGTCGCCGGTTATAAAGCGATTACCTCAAACTTTCCTGGGAAAACGGTTAAATACAGTATCAGCAAAATGAGTTTTCGTGGCATGACCAGTGAGATTGTTGATTTACCAGGCACTTATTCACTTACTTCTTTTGATTTAGCTGAATTAGAAACCCGAAAATATCTGCTTAGAGAAAAAATCGATGTGGTGGTTAATGTGATCGATGCATCCTTATTAAGTAGGGAGTTTGAACTTACGCTACAGTTATTGGAATTGAACCTACCCACGGTTATTTGTCTCAACATGATTGATGAGGCTGAAGGGAAGGGGATAAATATTGATGTTAATAAGTTATCCCGGCTATTGAATGTTCCGGTAGTAGGAACGATAGCCCATAAAGGCTGGGGACTTGATGAGTTATTTGAAAAGACTTTTCAGATGGGTCAGAATCCGATAAAAAGTAAATATCTAACTTTCAGTAAAGACGTTGAAGATGTGATCAAGCATTTAATATTTCATTTCAAAGAGAAGGATTATGCACAAAAATATCATGTCACACCGCGATTTCTGGCAACCAAGCTTTTGGAAAATGATCAACAATTTATTGATGAAATTAAGCACAGTGATGCCCAGCTTATTGCAACTGTAGAAAATTATCAGCATCAATTAGAAAAATGCCGGGATAGAAGCTCAGATGTTGTTATTTCATCTGAGCGTCACCATCTATCTATGGAACTTTACGAATCAGTAGTTACCCTTTCTAAACCCAGAATAGAGTTACGTCACTATCTGGATAATATCTTAATGCATCCTATCTTTGGTTATATTTCCTTAATTCTTGTTATCTATCTGTTTTTTCATTTCGTCTTTTATGTAGGTGGTTTAATTGAAGAGCCTTTATTGGATTTTTTCTATCAATTCCTACCTTATATTGAAGCAAGGTTAGGTGCAGATTCTTTATTATTCTACATCACCTCCGGTGTTGTGCAGGGTCTGGCCGGAGGGATTGCGATTGTCCTTCCTTATCTTTTCCCGTTTTTGTTGGGTTTGGCCTTTCTGGAAGATGTAGGGTATTTACCCAGGATTGCTTACTTGATGGATACTTTTCTTCATAGAATTGGCCTCCATGGAAAGGCAATTATCCCTTTAATTTTGGGTTATGGATGTACAGTTCCAGCTGTGATGGCCACACGAATACTGGAATCCGAACGAGACCGTTTTATTGCATCTGTTTTGACTACTATGATTCCCTGTGCTGCCCGAATGACCATAATTTTTGGTTTGGTTGCCTTTTATCTTGGTCCCAGAGCTGCCTTGTTTGTCTATATTCTCAATATTATTGTACTGGCAATTTCCGGGAAAATCCTTTCCAGCTTGATGCCGGAAGTAACTCCGGGCATGATTATGGAAATACCCTCCTATCATATCCCTACTATAAAGGTATTATTATCTAAAGTATGGCTAAGAATGAAGGAGTTTATCGTCATAGCCTGGCCATTATTGATTATTGGCAGTACTGTTCTAAGCTTATTAAAGCATTGGAATGCCGAATCTTTTATTAATCAACTGGTTTCTCCGATTACTCTCCTGTTGGGGTTGCCCATAGCAGTGGGAACTACCTTAATTTTTGGTATTCTTAGAAAAGAGCTATCTATGGTGATGTTAGTTCAAGCCTTGGGAGTAACTGATGTCAGTACAGTGATGAATGCAACCCAAATCATGACTTTTACCATCTTTGTTCTTTTTTATGTTCCCTGTGTCGCTACCATTGCCGTGTTAATTAAAGAAATCGGTGGGAAAAGAACCATATTTACCATCATCTTTACTTTCTTTATTGCTATTCTGTTAGCTACTGCAACACGCTTGGTTTATTGATGATTTTAATGAAGTGTTGTTTTAATTTTCTTTATCCTGATGTTGATTCGAATAAGCCATTTCTTTATCGAGAAAATAACTGATAACTGTCCTGATGCCCACAATGCTGGCTAAAATAGCAATTTCTTCCAGAGTGGGATGGGTAATAGTCAAGATAATATCAGCTGCAATTAGAAATTCTAAACCTAGTAACAGATAAGAACCAAAACGATGACGCAAGATTGCTCGCTCATAATAGGGTTTTTGGCCTTTAAAACGAGATATTTCCAGTTTAATTAAGTTTAAGAAAATTATAATAGCACCCCAGGTAATAATAATAACCGCTGCAATACCAATGACGGTTGAGATTTGATTAACAATATAAATTAATATCGCGGGTTTTGCCATTTAAATATTCCCCTTATCCTCATTTAGTAATCAGTATAGTATTTTTACCATCCTTTAGTAGTATTGAAGATCCCTTAATCTCATTTTAAGCAGCTTCTATTTATTTTGCAACACACTTTTTATGATTACGCCAGTTCGCTACTAAACTAATCATTTCCAATATTGATATGGTTAGTGTAAAATTTAGTGGGGTAGTTAGAAAACTTGCCCCATAGATTAAAAAAGGTGTAGACTTACCTAAAAATACTGGGTCAAGTATCCTTTAAAAAAAAGAGCAATAGTTTGTTAGATAATAATATATGTTATAATATTTAATGTAATATTTTTTATGTCATTGGGAGTGAAGTGAATTCAGAACACTCTAGTTTAAAGAAAAAAACAGATTTATCACCTAACCAGGCATTGGTTTTGGGTTTTTTATCCCTCATTCTTTTGGGAACTTACCTGCTTCATCTTCCTGTATCCTCCAGCGGAGAAGGTTCCATACAATGGATTGATGCCTTATTTACAGCTACTTCGGCTACCTGTGTTACGGGTTTAATTGTACTGGATACTGGTAGTGATTTCTCTCTCTTCGGGCAATGGGTTATCCTTATTCTTTTCCAGGTTGGGGGATTAGGAATCATGACCTTTTCAACCATGTTTGCTTTTCTTCTGGGAAAGAAGATTTCTCTTCGACAGAGACTTATTATTCAGGAATCTTTAAATCAGTTTTCTATCGGTGGATTAGTTCGTTTGGCCAAATATATTTTATTGTTTACATTGTTCTTTGAAGGGTTGGGAACAGTCTTTTTATACTTTTATTGGCATCAACTAAGCAGCAATCATTCCACACTTTTTATTTCTTTTTTCCACGCAGTATCTGCTTTTTGCAATGCCGGGTTTTCCTTATTCAATCATAGTTTACAAGCATATACTTCTCATATGGGAATCAATATTATTTTCCTTATTTTAATTATTTTCGGAGGAATTGGTTTTCTAGTGTTGGTTGAACTCTATGAATATCCCAAACGAAAAAGACTGTCTTTACATAGTAAATTGGTTATTTTGATGACTATTGTTCTTCTTGTTTTGGGAACTATCGGTATTCTCTTTCTGGAAAATCAGAATCCAAATACCATTCAATCTTACTCGCTCAGAGGAAAATTGTTAAGTTCAATGTTTCAATCTGCTACAGCCAGAACAGCAGGGTTTAATACTATCTCCATTGGACAAATGGGTAATGCTGCCTTGTTATTAGTCGCCATACTGATGTTTATTGGGGCATCACCAACCTCAACCGGTGGAGGAATCAAAACAACGACATTTTGTGTAGCTTTCTTATGGATGTATTATACCTTAAAAGGTAGAAAACACCTTTACTTGTACCAGAGACAGATTTCAAATGAAGTTGTGAACAAAGCATGGGTGATATTGATGCTGGGCATGAGTTGGGTAATGTTAATGACTTTACTGCTCTCCTATTTTGAAGACTTTGATTTTATTAAACTATTTTTTGAGGTGATTTCGGCGTTTGGAACAGTGGGCCTTTCCACGGGGATAACAGGTTTTCTTTCTTCTGCCGGGAAGGTGATTATTATTTTAACCATGTTTGTTGGTAGACTCGGTCCACTTGCTTTAGCCCTGTCTTTAATCATTAACCAGCAGGCTGAGTCAATTCAATATCCTGAAGATCACGTTATGGTCGGATAAAATTGCAGGAATTTTTATTTTAAGAAAAGGAGAAAGAAAGGATGAAACAATTTGTGGTTTTTGGTCTGGGAAGTTTTGGAACAGCGGTGGCTACCACACTGGTTGAATTAGGACATGAAGTGCTGGGTGTTGACAATGATTCAGAAAAGGTAGACTTTCTAAAGGATGTTTTGACTAAGGCCGTTAAAGTTGATATCACAGATGAAAAAGTATTAAATGAGTTGGGTGTAAAGAATTTTGATGCCGCCATTGTCAGTCTGGGAACAGATTTAGAATCAAGCATTCTAATCACTATTATGCTGAAGGAAATTGGCTTGAAGTATGTTATTACCAAGGCAAATAGTCTCTTGCATGGGAGAGTACTGGAAAAAGTGGGCTCAGACCGAGTGGTATACCCGGAAAGAGATGAGGGAATCCGGATTGCCCGAAGCTTAATCATGCCCAATATTAAGAACCATATGGAATTATCTCAGCAATACAGTCTTATTGAGATAGCAGCATTGCCTATCTTTTGTGAAAAAACTTTAGGTGAATTGGATTTGCCCGGGAAGTATGGGGTAACCTTGCTGGCAATTCGAAGAGGAAATCAATTTACCTTTTCCCCTACTGCAAAGCATACTGTTAGCGAAAATGAAAATTTGATTTTAGTGGGCGAGAACAAGAAGATTGATCAACTAATTACAAAATTTAAAGCCTCTAAAAAGGATAATTGATTGAAAGTATCTAAATTGCAGTAATTTTACCCTGTCAAGTTTATAGCCACTTTTTTTTCTTAAAGAAAAAGTACATACCAGTACCAATAAGAAACATAACAAGAAGTGTAACCGGATAAGCCCATTTCCATGATAATTCAGGCATATAATGAAAATTCATCCCGTAAATTCCGGTTACAAAGGTTAAGGGGATAAAAATGGTGGCAATAATGGTTAATACTTTCATAACTTCATTCATTTTATTGCTTATACTGGATAAATAGATATCCAGCAAGCCGGAGACCATATCTCTCAGGGTTTCCACATTCTCAATCACCTGAATGGTATGGTCATAAACATCACGCAGAAATAGTTTGGTGTTTTTTTGAATTAATTTGGACTCATCCTTTTCCAGTTGATTAATCACTTCTCTGAGAGGCCAGACTGAGTTTCGTAAATAGATTAAATTTCTTTTACTTTGATGAATTACCTGCAGATTTGTTGGAGAAGGCTGGTTAATTAATTCATCTTCTAATAATTCTGTTTTATCACCTAATTTTTCTAATACCAAAAAATATTGGTCAACGATACTATCCAGCAATGCATAGGCAAGATAGTCGGCACCACTTTTTCTTATTTTGCCGGCCTTGTTCTTTATTCTCTTACGAACGGGATTGAAAACATCTCCTTCTCTTTCCTGAAAGGAAATGACTGTATGGTCTGTTAAAATAAGGCTAATGTGCTCAAGGGCAATTTCCTGTTCGTTTTCATCCCAATAAATCATCTTCACGGCGATGTAAATATAATTGGGAAAATATTCAATTTTTGGCCTTTGGGTAGTATTCATAATGTTTTCCAGGGTTAAGGGATGGATATGGAAAGTTTGGCCAATTTTTTCAATCATATTTGCTTGATGAATGCCATCGATATTAATCCAGGTAATTGTTGTTTTTTCCAGATAAGCAATACATTCTTCCAGAGTTGCCACGATTTTTTCTTCTGATTGGTTGGGAGAGTAATCAAAAACAGTGATTTTTGGTATTTCCATTAACTGATCACCAATATGTATCAAAGTACCTGGGGTCAGCCCTGCTGATTGACTTCTTTTTTTAAAAAATTTTTCCAATGAATAAACCTCTCTTCTTGCGATATAATAAATAATCTATTCTCGTTTATTATCATTGTTAGTATTAGATTCTTTTTTAATTTCCTCATTTAGTGTATTTTGACCGGAGACGGAACTTGTTCGCCTGATACGAGTTAAGGTATTAAACAAAAAGCTGGTAATTAATCCGGCAATAAAAGCCATTATAAGAATCAATGCCAAAGAACTTTCCACTTGCCAGATGAGAAAACTAACTGTAATCGGTATAGCATTTTGTAAAGCAAAGATAACAGCCAGAACGGCTATGAAAGACGCAACAAATAGATATATCTGCAAAACTGCCTCCTTGTATATTTCTTAATATCTTTAAAAAAGATTAATCATTATCTTCTTTGGATAGAAACAAAGTTTGTGTAGGATAAGCAAATTCAATATCTCGTTTTTCAAATTCTTCCTTTATTTTAAAATTAATTTCCTGCTGAATATCCATGTATTTGTTATAGTCTCTACCGTTGACATAGTAAACCACTTCAAAATCGAGACTGAAGTCCCCATAAGAAGAAAAGTGAACCCGATCTAAAGTTGCTCCGGACACTTGATTGAGTATTTCAGTTATAATAGCAGGGATTTCCTTTAATTGTTCCAGAGTTGTTTGATAAATAACACCAAATTTAAATAAGACTCGTCTTTTCCGCATCCTTTTATAATTACGCAAACGTGAGTTTACAAGATCAGTGTTGGAAAAGATAATCTCTTCTCCGCCCAGGCTCCTGATGCGGGTAGTTTTTATACCAATATTTTCGATTGTACCTGAAAAACTATCAATAATTAAAAAATCACCGATTTCAAAAGGTCGATCAAAATAGATAACAAAATAACTGAACAAGTCTCCTAAAACATTCTGGGCAGCCAGAGCGATGGCAATACCACCGATACCTAAACCGGCAACCAATGCCGATACTTGAATACCTAATTGATCTAAGAGGATAATAAGAGCAATAGACCATATGGTGATTTTAAAGAAGGTTTCGATACCCCGAATAGCTGTGATACGTGTAGAGTCGCTTTCCTTTTTAATCCAATAATTTTCTAAGAAATAAGCAAGGATAGAAAGAAGGAATCTTACGCCGTAGAAAATAAGCAGGGCAATGATAAAGATATTAATAAATCTTTCTAAAACGGCAGGTATATTTAATTGATTTAAACCCAGATAAAATGCACCAAAGTAAAGTAAATTAATAATTGGTTTCATTTTGTTTTGAAAAGCTTGTACAAAACGACTGTCAATGGTGGTTGAACGTTTTCGGGCAAAAGCTCTTAGTATTTTAATTAAAAAGTTTTTCAATACGGTAATGATTAATACTGCCAAGAGAAAAACAACTAGAGCAGTTATATAATCAATAACTCGATTGTGAAAATATATGCTTTGCAAAAAATCATTAAACATTGCACTACTCTTATTTTTTTTATTTATTACAAATATAAAATACTATTTTAACATTGAATTAGCAAACGAAAATTTGCCAATCATAAGAAATTGATTCATTAAATTGATTTTATCTGTTATGGGTAAATCTGGTCAAATAACAAATCTGCTATTTTATGATCAAGATCTTTCAACATTTTATATTCTTCCAGAGCCAGGTTTCTTTCTCCCAGAGCCAAATAGGCTATGCCTAGACCGTAATGGGCGTAAATGTAGTCAGGCTTGATCCGGATCGTTTCCTGGAATGCTTTTTTTGCCTCCTTGTAATCCTCCAGTTTACCATAGGTCCAACCCAGGGCATAATAAGCATCAGCATCATCAGATTTTTGTTCAATGGCTTTCTTAAATTTTTCAATTGCCTCCTGGTATTGAGTTGTTTCAATATATGCCCAACCCAGATTGTAATAAACAGAACTATAATGAGGATCCAGTGCAATGACTTTCTCATAGGATTCAATCGCATGGTCAAATTGTCTGTTTTGATTATAGAGCCATCCCAGATAATAATAAGCTTCGGTAAATTCTTCATTATGTTGTGTGGCTTTTTCTAAAGCCTCAATTGCCTGGTCATTATGGTCAAGCTTTCGGTGTATCATTCCAATCTGATAATAAATCTGGTCAGCCTGTTCAGATAGATAATGAGCCGCTTTTTCTAAGGCATTAATGGCCTCGGGGTATTGTTCTAAAGAGCTGTAAATGAGACCTAATTCGTAAAAAGCTTCTCCATAGTCTGGTTTAAGTTCCAGTGCCCGGTTCAGTGACTGAATTGCTTTTTGATTTTCCCCGGCTTGTTGATAACTTATCCCTAACCAGTAATACGATTGATAGTCATCCGGATTCAGTCCTAATGCCTGCTGGAAGGAATCAATAGCCTGAGCCAGTTGTTCTAATTTTAAAAAGGTTAAACCCAGGCTGTAATGAGCATCCGGGAATTCCGGATTCAGTCGGATGGTTTCTTTAAAAGATTCCAGGGCATCAGTGAGTTCATTCAATTCCAGTTCAACCAGGCCTAAATTGTAGTAGGCCGAAAGATAATCAGATTTTAAATTAATAGCATTTTGATAATAGATCTTTGCTTTATTTGGTTGACTGGTAAGCCGGTAGATTTCGCCCATTTGAAAGTGTGCCTCTGAATGATCGGGATTTATATCCAGTATTTCTCGAAAGACTTTTATAGCTTCAGAGTATTCTTTTTCATTTTCTAATAAATTGACTCCTTGAAAGTAAAGATCCTCAGTAGATTGGGTTTCTGCTAATACGAAGTTGGAAGAACAGATAAATACAGAAGATGGTAGAATCAATAGATAAGATATGAGTACCACATATAGACTAAAATATTTTTTCTTTCTCATGTGTTTCTCCGGTTAAAAGAATGTGTAGCTAAATCGTAAATGATCTGTACCAAAATATCCTTATTTATTTAGATAAAGAAAAATAATTTCATTTCACCATATGCATTTATTATAATATATTTTTCCATTTTTAGGTAACTTAAAAGCAGTGATTTTACAAAATAATCTTGTTTATTTAACCGGAGCGGTATTTATCTCGATTGCTTGATGTTTTTTCGCCATACGATAAATAATTATATAGAGTAAAAAGCTGATAAAAATTGGAATTGAGGCCAGACGGTAAGCGTAAACTAACCCAAATTTGTCAGCAAGCCAGCCATAGAGAGAGGGAGCGATTGTAGCTGATATACCTTCAATAAAAATTACAAAACCAAAAAGTTTCCCACGAGTCTTATTTGAACTGACCTTGATTAACCAGGTATTTTGAGCAGGGAAATAAAATCCCTGTGATAAACCAATAAAAACAACAAGTATGCCCATAACTATTGGGATAGTAGAGTAAGTGAGTGTAAAGATGAGTAAGGCTGTAGTGATGGTTGCAAAATTAACAAACTTGAGAGGATTTTTTTGGTCCAGTATTTTACTCATTACTAAGCTTCCTGTAAGTACTCCCACAAAGAATATACTGACAATCCAGGCTGAAAAACCAGACTTTAAACCCATATAATCTGTTGCATAGATGGGCAGAAAAGAAAGAATTGCCCATGTTCCCAAGTTACGTAAGCCATGGCTGATAAAAAATATAATAAAAAGATTTTTATGTGTTAATTCCCCTGACTGGATAATGTGAGTTGATTGTTCATTTCTTAACTGTATATAGCCCCAGGCCAGCAGAAATCCCGGTAACGAGATAAGCAAGCAGGTGATTCTCCAACCCGAGAATTGAACCAGCCAGCCAAAAATTAGACTCATGATAGACAGACCAAAAGTGCCGGCTGCAGAGAATAAACTGAGGTCTCGACCACGTTTATTAGGTTTAGCTTTTTCACCCACCATAGTCGTTGCCAGGGGATGAAAAGCGGAAACGCCGATGGCCATGAGCAGAAGAGAGATAATCATGAAAGAAAGATTGCTAATCCAGGCAACAGTTCCTAAAAAAAATGATGATAACATAAATCCAAAGGCAATAAATAAGTTTTTATGACCATAGTAATCAGCTAGTGAACCAAATGCTAGTGAAAAGATTGAACGAAGCGCCACATGGATAGTCAGAATTATTCCTGATTGAAAATAACTGAACAAAAATTCCTGACGAAAAAAGGGTAACAATAAAGGGATAATAAAATGATAGGCATCATTATAGGCATGACCCAATGCGTTAAGTTTTAGTTGAATATTTTTTTGATTTCTAAACATATTTTCTCTTCTTTTTGCTCAATGCATTCTTATATAGCATACTACTAAATAAAAAAATTTCAAATTATTCTGTTTTTCTTATTGACAAATAGTAATAAATACTATATAGTAATATATACAAAATTTGGATTAAAAAATAATTTTAAACAGAAATACAGATGAATTATATGGAAAATACAAAACTTTATTGTAAAGAGAAGTTAGAAAATAATGGTTTTCGAATTACGCCCCAGCGTCTTCGTATTTTTCGTTGCTTGGTAGAATCAGATTTGCACCCTTCTGCTGAAATGGTTTATCAGGAAGTAAGAAAAGAATTTCCCAACATATCTTTTGATACAGTAAACCGGACATTGCTTTGTTTATTGGATAAGGGGCTCATTAAGATGGTGGAAAGCGGTCATGGTCCCCGAAGATTTGATGCGAATTTAAAGCCACACTACCATTTTCGTTGTTTGTATTGTAAGAGAATCATTGATTTTGAATGCCCTTCGTATGATAAAATAGAAGTGCCTGAATCTGTCAAAAAGAGATTTAAAGTATTAAGACAAAAGATTATTTTGGAGGGTATATGTCCAGCATGTCTCGAAAACAGAAAAAGGGAAAATGATTACTTAGCAAAACAAAGGAAGTTAACAGGCTAAAATAAAAATAATATTGATGGCAAGAACTTCAAAATTGTGAAAGTTTTTAGTAAAATAAAATAAAAAATAAATTTAAAATTTAAGGAGGTTCATAATGGGAACAAGAGGAAGAGAAATTGTAGGAATGGATGTTAACGAATTAATCAAGGAGTTGAATAAGGCATTGGCAGATGAATGGTTAGCTTATTATCAGTACTGGATTGGAGCAAAAGTAGCAAAGGGACCGATGAGAGGCGCTGTGGTAGCCGAATTAGAAGAACATGCCAATGAAGAATTGGAGCATGCAGGAATGTTGGTTGAGCGCATCCTACAATTAGGAGGAACACCTATTTTGAGTCCGGAAGAATGGTATAAAGTAACTAACTGTGGATATGAAGCACCCAATGATCCCAATGTAAAAGCATTGCTTGACCAGAATATCAAAGGTGAACAGTGTGCTATTGATGTGTACCAGAAATTATCCATAATGCTCAAAGACAAAGACCCTATTACCTACCAGATGGTACTGGAAATTCTGGAAGATGAAGTCGAACATGAAGAAGACCTGGAAGCCTTATCAGAAGACATGGGTTTGATGTAAATTTTGATAATAGATATTAATAAATTATAGCATGAATGGATGATGAACTAAAAAGGAGAAAAATAAAGATGGAAAATATGAATGAAACAAAAATGCCCTTAATTGGTGATCCCTTACCACAAATGAAGGTAGTTACTACCCATGGAGTAAAGTCGCTACCCGATGATTATTCCGGAAAATGGCTGGTTTTATTCAGTCACCCAGGAGATTTTACACCAGTATGTACCACTGAATTTGTAGCTTTTGCTAAAAGAATTAATGAGTTTAAAGAATTGAATTGTGATTTGTTAGGTCTTTCTATTGACCAGGTATATGCTCATATTAAATGGGAAGAGTGGATTGAAGAAAACCTGGATGTGGAAATACCGTTTCCTATTATAGCTGATGATGGAACAGTAGGGAAAACATTAGGAATGATTCATCCCAACAAAGGCAGCAATACAGTGCGGGCAGTCTTTGTTATTGACCCTAAAGGTATTATTAGAACAATTCTGTATTATCCTCAGGAATTAGGAAGAAACATGGATGAAATTGTCCGAATTGTAAAAGCCTTGCAAGTTGTTGATAAGAATGGTGTGGCAATGCCGGCAGACTGGCCAAATAATGGATTAATCAAAGATCATGTAATCATTCCTCCTGCCAAAGATGTTAAGACTGCTAAAGAAAGACTAAAGAGTAAGGAATTTGAATGTTACGACTGGTGGTTCTGTCATAAAAAATTATAGAAGGAGTTAGCAAAAATGGCAAAAAAATATGAAATCTATAAATGTGAGATTTGTGGAAATGTGGTAGAGGTTTTACATGGTGGAAAAGGTGAACTGGTATGTTGTGGTGAGCCTATGAAATTATTGGAAGAGCAGACTGCTGAACAGGCCAAGGAAAAACACGTTCCAGTTGTAGAAGAGACGGGAAAAGGCATCAAAGTCGTGGTGGGTTCTACTCTGCATCCTATGGAAGAAAAACACTATATTGAGTGGATCCAGGTCATCACTGACCAGGGAGCTTGCAAAAAATTCTTAAAACCGGGAGATGCTCCAGAGGCGGAATTTGAGGATGTTAAAGGATTGCAGAAAGTCAGGGAATACTGCAATGTTCATTCCCTTTGGAAGTACGAAAAGTAGATCTTGAATAAAACTACCATAGCAGGCAGGAAACGGTTTCCTACCTGCTATTTTTATATTAAAGCAGATCGATAGAAAGTTCCCGGCATACAAATAAACAAACGATAAGTAATTAATGTCACATCTCTATTTATTTTTTACCTGAAATGAAAAAACAGGTCATAAGTTGTTTTTAATTGAGCTAAAGAGGAAACACCATAAGATGTCCAAAATATACTCCAAAAAAAAGTGCCAATTGCTGATAGGCATGATGATGTTGTTACATTGTCTGGTCATGATTCTTTTGGGTACTCAACTCGGATTGGCTCAAGTTCAAGGAAATGATATCGAAATTTACAATGATATCAACTATTACCAGGATTCCGTTGGCGTACATGATAAAGCACATCTTCTGGATATCTACCGACCTGAAGGATGTCATGACTGCCCGGTTATTGTATATATTCATGGCGGCACCTGGGTTTTGGGAGATAAGGGTGGATTCAGTGATAAAGCAAAAGCTTTCACTTCTCAGAATGTTGTTTATCTCAGCATCAATTACCGTCTTTCCCCGGATGTTCAGTTTCCGGCACACGTACAGGATGTGGCTCAGGTTTTTTCTTGGGTTAAAAAAAATATTCATAATTATGGTGGTGGTCCGGAGCAAATTTTTCTACTGGGCCATTCGGCGGGTGGTCATCTGGCAGCTTTAATTGCCCTGGATAAGCGATACCTGACTGCCTTGAATGTAAGGCCTTCAGAGGTTGCCGGGATTATCGGATTGGACAGTGCTGCCTATCATCTTCCTTCTTTATTTTCTGCCGAACCGGAAAATCAATATCTTTTTTCCTGGGCTTTCGGAGAGGATGTGCACATCTGGGAAATGGCTTCCCCATTGAATTATATGGAAGAAGGGCTGAATATTCCTCCATTTCTCCTACTGGTTGCCGGTGATCGGGAGGTATCAGAAACCGTTAATCAAACCTTTTATGAGCAACTGAAGCAATACGGCTATGATGTGACTCTCTATCATTTTCCCGATAAGGACCATGTTTCCATTGATTATGACCTGGGTAAAGAGGATGATCCTGTTTTCCCAATCGTTATTGATTGGATACAAAGAGTCAGGAAGAAGGGATATTCTCTGTTCGAAGAAGAGGATTAGAGGAACAATGAACCGAAACCATAGCATATTTTTAACTTTTTTCCCATTCTTTTTACTTTTATTGATTATATGCCTCAATACATGTTTCGTTTTCTCACAGACTGAATCTGGCGCAGGGAAGAATTCCCAGGATTTCTGCACTGCAATTCTGGTAGGGAAAAATGCCTCAATGGATGGCTCAACCTTAACTTTACAGACCGCCGATTGTGGGCGCTGTGATTTTACGTTCCGGTATGTTCCGGCTGCTGATTTCGAAGCAGGGGCAATGCGTAAGATCTACTCTAAAACACAATATGCAGCATGGCCGACCCCCGAAAAAGCTAAGGAAACACTCAAGAATGAGCAGAAGTTGTATCAGGAATGGTATACCGGCATTGAGATTTCCCAGGTTGGGCATACCCATGCCTATGTTCATGGTGTTTTCGGACATATCAATGAAAAACAGCTGGGTATCAATGAATCAACCATCGGTTGTCGTTATGAAATGCGAAACCCGAATGCAAAAATCTGCATCACTGAATTAACCATGTTGGCCATGGAAAGATGTAAAACAGCCAGAGAGGCAATCCAATTAATGGGTTCTATTGCTGAGAAATATGGCTATGGAGGTCCCGATAGTGGAGAGATGCTGGCTGTTTCTGATCCCGAAGAAGTCTGGGAGTTGGAAATTATGCCGGTTGGTTCGCTGTGGACACCGGAAAGTGGAGAACCGGGAGCCGTCTGGGCTGCCCAGAGGGTTCCGGATGATGAAGTAGGTTTTTGCCCCAATGAATCCCGAATCAGCGAGATTGTTCTGGATGATCCGGACTATTTTATGGCTTCGTCCAATGTCGTTTCTTTTGCTGTCGAAAAGGGATTTTATGACCCGGAAAGCGGAAAGCCATTTCGATTTAATATGGCCTATTCCCCTCAAACCGACAGTGCAATCAGCAGCAGAGGACGAAGAGCAAGAATGTGGAGATTATTTGATCTAGTTGCTCCTTCCAGGAAATTCAGCATTGAATTGCCAAATCATGAATTTCCGTTTTCAGTGAAGCCCGATAAGAAGGTCTCAGTCCGGGATTTAATGGGAATTTCCAGGGATAATTATGAAGGTTCCCAACTTGCTCCGGGAGAGGGAGTCAGTGGAGGGCCATTCGGTAATCCCAGGTACCATAGTTATTCGATTCAGCTTGACGGGAAAAACTATTCTTATCCTCGGACCATCTCCAAAAATACAGCGGAGTACACGACCATCGTACAATTGAGAAACTGGCTGCCGGATGAAATTGGTGGAATCCTGTGGTTGGCTCTCGGTGCACAGGATACCTCTTGCTACATGCCATTCTATGCGGGTGTTAATGCGATTCCAGAATCATTAACAGTAGGAAACCACTGGGAAATGAATCGGGATTCTGCCCGTAAAGCCATGGACTATGTCGATTTTCATACGGCAGTAGCATATAATGTCATCATTGAAGATGTCAAAGAAGCACAGCTTAAGTGGGAAGAAGGTGCCTTAGCCCAGGTACCGAAAGTAGATTTAGAGGCATATGACCTTTATCTCCAGGATCCTGAAAAAGCAAGGGAATATCTGACCCATTATTGCATCGATAATACCAATCAGGTCATTGATGCCTGGTGGAAATTAGCCGATGACCTGTTTGTTAAGTATAATCATTTCAGAATTTATACAGTAAAGGATGGTCAGCAAAAATCGGGAAGGATTGAACTGCCTGAATGGTATCAGCGCCTCATTGTGGAAAAAGAAAATTTAAGTCCGGTGCCTTAACCATTTAGATTGACATTCTAAAATTCAAGGATAGGGGAAAGAAAAAATAAATACCAAACCTTTGTCCCAATTGTATGTATGTTTATTGATATCTAAAAAAGGAAAAGATAAAGACTCAAGCGAACCAGGATTGCCACAATAGCCATTGCCAGAAGGGTAGGTAAAATCCCCTGGCGCTGCATTTCATTAGCCAGTAATCCGGGAATAATGTATCCAATACTTTGAATTTCAATCGTAGTTGTGGGAAACTGGAAAATAAAACTTTCTACCAACCACTTGACCAGAAAGCTGATTAAAATCATACTTAAAAAACGGCGTTTTCCGTAAAGAATCAGATAGTTTGACAAAAAATAAACGATATAAACCGTTAGAATGGCAATGCCGACGGTAACAGCAATACGGAAAGGTTGGTCAATAAACAGAGCAATATAACCCGGTACAACAATACCTCCTGGGGATAAACCTACGATTTCATAAAAGATAAATCCGATTGCAATCCCAATTCCGATTGCCTGGTAAATCATATCTTTTCTCCGTTTTCTTTTAGATATTCTACTATTTCCAATCCAAACCCACGGGTATTGCCGAGCCCGTATACAATCCCAACTTTTTCAATTAACTGAAATATTTTCTCAATTACTTGAGGGGCTGTTTCCCTTTTTTTAATCAAGTTAATCTGATCAGAGGGATAGCCAAGTTTTATCAGTTTTCTCCGGCTCAGTTGGCTGGTTGGACCAGCCAACATAATGTGATTAAAATTAAGGTCCCGGCTTAGCATCTTATCAAATTGTATGGTTCTGGTGATGCGGTCATCACGATGATTAATGAGGGCTATTTTAGGAGAATCATCCATTTTACCCGGCAATAACTGATTAATTTTTTGCCATATTATTAGCATTGATTCACGGTCATTAGCAGCAAATGCATTAATAAACCATATGAATTTATTTATATTTTTTAGTAAATAAATGGTCAAAGCTCCCGGGTCAGGATTGGCTTTTGATATGCCCCGAAGTATTGTTTCTTTATTAATTCCCAAAAGTTGTCCTACTTGAATAGTAATGGCTACATTATCTTTAAAGTAGAAATTTTCTGATTCCTGGACCAGTTTTTTGGTAGCTGCTTTTTCAGGATTAACTAAAATGCATCGGGTATTCAATTTTTCGGCTTCTTGCTGAAACAACGGGAAAAACCTTTTTTCAGCAGTAACCAAATAGCCATTTTGAGGGATGGTTAATTTTAGAGCCTCAGCCCCGTCTCTCAAGTCAGGACCATAAACATCTTGATGATCTTCCCGCACATTGGTGATTACTCCTATCGTTGATTTAATCAATTGGTGTTCGCTTACCCATTGCGTTTCCGGATGAACAGCCATACATTCCAGAACGACAGCATTGTTTCCTCTTTGAACTGCTTTTTGGATAAAACGTTTTTGTTCTATAATATTAGCTGCACCTCTTCGTTTTATTGTTTCTTCTGCTCCGTTTTCTAAAATGATTCTGGGAGTTGTTCCTGTTGTTTTGGCTAAAACACAGTAACCGGCTTCTCTTAAGCTGGCTGCAATGAGTCTAACGGTAGTCGATTTCCCTCGGGTTCCATTGACATGAATTCGTATAGGTATTTTTTTAATGCTTTTCAGGTGATAATAATTTTCTAAAAAACCCATTGAAAATATAAAAATTGTGAGAATAGTTAATATAACCATCAGTACTGTTTTGCCTTTACCTATTTGATTATATGTATTAATGCTATAAGAAAGTAGCTGAATTGTAAATAGGTATAAAAAACTCGCTTTGCGAATAAAGCAAAGCGAGTTTGAAAGGAGGTATAAAAATGAAAAGAATATTTAATGGTTTTATTTCATCAAACCAGCATTTATTATAACACTGAAATTAATATTGTCAAGGATAACTCAAAAAAGTATGATTATTTTATAAAAATATCTTTCTTAATTTAGTCAGGCATAAAATATGGCAAATTAATTGAAATCATTGGCTAAACATGGTAATTTTTTATAGAATTGAGTTAATAAGTATAAATTTGAAAGGAGAAGGAAGTTTGCAAAAATCAAATTGATTAGTCAGTTATTTAAAAAATTTAAATAGGAGGTACAAAATGAGTATCCATATAGGTGCTGAGTCTGGCGATATTGCCCCGACCGTATTGTTACCGGGCGATCCTATGCGGGCTAAGTATATTGCTGAAAATTACCTGAAAGAAACTTATTGCTACAATAAGGTAAGGGGAATGTATGGTTTTACCGGACGTTATAAAGGAGATTTAATTTCCGTCCAGGGGACAGGCATGGGCATACCTTCAATTTCGATTTACTTGCATGAATTAATTAACCAATACCAGGTTTCTAATCTAATTCGCATTGGTAGTTGTGGCTCACTCCAACCTTACATCAAAGTTCGAGACATTATTCTTGCCATGAGTGCTTCTACTGATTCCAGTATGAATAAAATTCGCTTCAAAGGAAATGATTATGCACCGACCGCTTGTTATCAACTTTTAAGAAAAGCTGAAACAATTGCAGAACAAAATAATCTGGCTGTAAGAATTGGTAATGTACTGACCACTGATTTGTTTTACCATGATGATCCCAATCACTGGCAAATATGGGCTAATTATGGTGCGCTGGCAATTGAGATGGAAACAGCAGCTTTATATACATTGGCAGCAAAATTTAAAGTCAGGGCATTGTCAATTTTAACGGTAAGTGATAGCTTGATTACAGGCGAAGAAACAACCTCTGAAGAAAGAGAGATGACCTTCAATCAGATGGCTGAATTAGCGCTTGATTTAGTTGGATAAAAGAGTCAAACGCTGTTTTAGAAACCTAGTAGGAGTAATCCGGCAAGAATTGATTTGAAACGAGGAATTTCTTTTCAAAAAAGATTGATTTTTGTTAAATATTCTGCTATTTTATTTTAGTTCATATATAATTTTAAATGGAAATAAGAGGGTCAGAAAAAAAATGGATTATTTAGGAAATCATCTTTTGGTAGAGTTATATGAATGTGATTCAGAAAAACTGAATGATCTAGGCTTACTAGAGTCAGTGCTGGAAGAAGCGGTCAGTGTTTCAGGTGCTACAGCATTAGAGACATCTTTTCATCAATTTTCCCCCCAGGGAGTCAGCGGTGTTATTATTATTGCTGAATCCCATTTCACCATTCATACCTGGCCGGAATATGGCTACGCTGCTTTGGATATTTTTACCTGTGGCGAAAGCGTTGATAGTCAGAAGGCACTGGATTATATTGAAAAAGAGCTGAATGTTAAAACAATATCAGTCACAGAGATGAGAAGAGGGAATATTCGTTTCCCGATTAAAATAAAGAAAAATGCGCCTGCAAAGGTGGGGGTTTTTTAAAATGGCAAAATTAATGGAAATAAAAGAAATGGAAGAACAGTATATTAAAGAAAATATGTGGGGTTTGCTTACCAGCATAGATTTACATCATTGCGATCCTGATTTAATTCGGGATGCAGAAGCTATCAAGCGCTATGTGGATGAATTATGTCAGTTGATTGAAATGAAAAAATTTGGGGATACCCAGGTAGTTAACTTTGGTGAAGATGAACGAGTTGCAGGGTATTCTATGACACAATTAATTGAAACATCTTTAATCTCAGGTCATTTCGCCAATTTAACAAATAATGCCTATATTGATATTTTTAGCTGTAAATACTATGATCCACAGGTAGCTGCTGATTTTACACAAAAATATTTTAAAGCAAAAGACATTCAAATTCATTATACCTTAAGGAAATAATCATCTTGAGTCAATTAGAATTATGGTTCGGAGATCAATACGAAAAAGAAAAAGGACGTTATCTACAGATAAAAGGAGCTAACGTCCTGAAAAAAGTTATTTCCTCTTTTCAGGAAATTTCTGTAGTTGAGACTCCTGCTTTTGGCAAAGTATTAATGAACGATGGTATTATTATGCTCACCGAGGCTGACGAGGCCGGCTATCATGAGATGATTACCCATGTACCCCTTTGTGTTCATCCTTTGCCTCTGGATATTTTAGTAATCGGTGGAGGAGATGGTGGCACTGTCCGTGAAATAATAAAGCATTCTCAGGTTAATAGGGTAGATGTTTGTGAAATTGATGAAAAGGTTATTGAAATATGCCGGGAATATTTCCCCAAATTAGCTAAAAGTTTTGACAACAAGAAAGTGCATGTCTTTTTTGAGGACGGAGCTAAATTTTTAGAGAGCAGAAGAAACCAATACGATGTAATACTAGTTGATTCTTCTGATCCTATTGGTCCGGGAACAACTCTCTTCACCGAGGGTTTTTATAGCTCTCTTTATAAATCCCTTAAAAAAGAAGGGATTGCAGTCACTCAGTTAGAATCTCTTTTCTGGCATGCTGATTTTATAAAATCCAGTTTTCAATTTATTAAAAAAATATTTCCACTACCTTTTTATTATTATACGATGGTACCAACTTATCCCAGTGGTATGATTGGTTTCAGTTTTTGCTCAAAAAAATATCATCCTATTTCAGATTTTAAAGAAGAAGAAGCAAAAAAACTGTCCGATTTAAAATACTACCACTCTGGAATCCATCATGCTGCTTTTCAGCTTCCTGCTTTTTCGAAAAGAATTTTTTAATCTATTAAACAGAGTAATTAAAGCCAATTTTTTCAATATCGAAACAATAAATGGATTTTACAATTTATCCTTTTAATCTTATAATGATTTTAATTTTTGATATAAAGGATAGTTCTCATGGTTGATATTAAAATATCCGTTAAATTAAAACAAGCTTGCCCCAATACCAGGTTAGCAGTTATCCAATCAGATGTTAAATATCAGAAAGAAAATAGAACTCTTTGGAATGAGATCGAGAAGCTAACTGGTAATATTAAAAATACCCTCAGTCAGGAACAAATTGCTAAACTTCCTGTTATACGGCATACACGGGAAGCCTATCTCTCGTTAGGAAAAGAGCCGGCACGTTACCGTTGTTCTGCTGAATCCCTGTTGCGGCGGATTGTTAAAGGCAAAGACCTTTATAAAATCAATAATGTGGTTGATATTATCAATTTTATTTCTCTGTCTTCCCACTTTTCTATAGGATGTTATGATTTTAATCAATTAATAGCGCCAATAATTTTTGATATTGCCAGGGAAGAAGAAACATATTGTGCTATTGGTAGAGGGATGATGAATATCGAAGATTTACCGGTTTTTAGAGATTATAACGGTCCATTCGGTAGCCCTACCAGTGATTCTGAGCGATCGATGATTACTGCTAAAACGATGGAAATTATGATTGTTATTATTGATTTCAACGGAAGAGACCCTTTGCAGGAGTCATTGGAAAAAACATTGCTTTGCTTAAAAAGGTATGCGGCTGCAAAAAATGCTCATTATTCTATTATATAAATGGTATAGAAAATATATTTGGAGAAGTTTTTAAGATATGATTATTTTAAGACATATTAAGGTTGATTTTCAGGATAAAAGGTTATTTGATGACTTGAATTGGCAAATTCCCGCTGGTAGTCGGGTAGGCTTGATAGGAGATAACGGTGTGGGCAAAACCACCCTATTTAAGATTATAACAGGACAACACGAAGCCGATGAAGGTGATGTTCTTTTACCTGCCAATCCCAAGTTAGGTTATTTGCCACAGGATTTAATTGTTCTGTCAGATTATCTTCTGAAAGATTACCTGCAAGAAATAGCAGGAATTGTCCAACTGGAAAAAAAAATGAAAAAGTATCAGGAAAAGCTGTCCAAAATGGATTCAGCAACTGTCGATTTTAAAAGAGTATCCAAGCAGTACGAAAAAATATCTCAGCAGTTTGAGATTAAAAGGGGATATAGTTTTGAAGCAAGGGCAAAAAGCATCATAAAAGGATTAGGTTTTACTGAACAGGATTGGTCAAAACCCTGTTCTTCTTTTTCGGGTGGATGGAAGATGCGGGTCGTGCTAGCCGGGTTACTGGTCAGCTCCCCCGATATTTTATTACTCGATGAACCGACTAATCATATGGATACGGAAAGTTTGGAGTGGTTGGAAAACTGGTTAGCAAATTTTAGCGGAACATTAATAGTCATATCCCATGACCGTTATTTTTTGGATAAAGTTGTTACGGAAACTGTAGAATTAGCTGAACAAAAAATGACCTTTTATAAAGGAAATTACAGTTTTTACTTAATGGAAAAAGATAAACAGAAAGAAATTCAGGAAAAAAATCAAAAACACTTGCAAGAAAAAAAGGCCCATCTGGAAAGT
>CAYSAA010000136.1:0-1607 GCA_964428905.1 uncultured Atribacterota bacterium | reverse complement strand
TTTGATCAATATATTTTTAACGAAATATTTGGACATAGACGAAGAAACAGCCTCTACTGACGCTTATGATTTAAAACGTTCTTTAAGCTACTCTACATTCACCAAACTAAAAAAATTTATCTATTTTCTGGAAAACAGAATAGATGGTTGTGATTTTAATATACCCGAAGTAATAGATGATTTTATAAAAAAATAATAAATTTTTTTGCACAAAGGTTTAGATTATTCTATCTATAATAGAATAATCTATTTAATGTATTCAAATATTATTGTTCTTTCAATATATCTCCAAATTGTTTTTGCAAATATATACTTAAAAGCAGACAACAAAGCTGATAAAGGCAAACTGTCCGAAAGGACGGGATGCAAAGTTATGGACCTAAGATAATTATTTATTATGGTTGTCAGACTACCGGCTTTTTTTGTTTTTATTCGAATAAATAAAATAAATAAAAATTAGGAGGTTCATTTATCATGAATAAAATTTGTTTCATTATTCTTTCATTGTTGATTACATTTTCTTTAACTATTCCTGTCAAGGCTACAACTCAGTATCAACCTACTTTAGCAGTGGTAGCCTTTGAAAATCACTCACAGGTCAATGTCTCGGATGTAGGCAATATGGGTATACAATTTTTAGAAAGTGCCATTGCTAACTCCGGAATGTTTACTCTGGTAGATCGTCAAACCGTAGATAAGAACTTAGAGGAATTAGGATTTAACGCCGCCTCTGGCTTAGTTGATCCGTCTTATTCTATTCAATTAGGCAAGATGTTGGGAGCCCAGTATATTGCTACTGGCAGTGTTGTTGATATCACCCGAAAAGTGACAGAATTTAAAGGATATAACATTAAAACCAAGCGGGTTGCAATTTCAGTTACAACGGGTTTGAGAGTCATCGATGCGGAAAGAGGCACGGTATTTTTTATAGATCAGGATGTAGCTGCACAAGAGAATCTACCTATTAATACGCAGAATGTAGATACTAGCGGACAAACCTACAGTATCTATCAAACACTGATGAAACAATCAATATTAAAATCTGTGAACAGCTTAAACCAAAAGGCCATAAGAACTCGTCCGGAAACATCAACTGCCACCAGGAAGATTCCCATTCCTATTGATTCTGAACCTGATGGTGCAGATGTAGAGATAATGGGCATCTTTTATGGAAATACACCCTGTGAGATACCTTTAGAAGAAGGAGAGGTTTTAGAGATAAAGGTAAGTTTAGGAGGATACGAGCCCTGGATAAAAAGAGTAAATATATATGAAGGATTGGGAATCAAGGCAAAATTACATAAAAAACCTATTTCAGAATCTTCTGATTCTAATGTCAAAGTAAATGTAGGAGTCCAAACCGAAAAGTCTGATGAAACTGATGATATGCTTCAAATGGAAAAAGTAGATTAGAAAGGGAGGGAATGATGTTTAGAAGAAAAAATATAATAATTTCTATTTTAATTGTATTAGTATTTTTAATTAGCAGTATTCCTGCTTTCACTCAAGAACGTCCCGAAGTAGCCGTTGTAGCAATTACTTCCACTGCTTCAGGCTACTCCTGGCGTAGTGATTCCCCCTTAGCAATTGCTGCTACCGATTTGATG
>CAYSAA010000135.1:0-6874 GCA_964428905.1 uncultured Atribacterota bacterium | reverse complement strand
CATGGGATGTTTTGTTTTTGATTGTACATAATCATCACTATAAGATAGTATATTTCCTTCTTTGAGAAAGGTGGTCAGCTTTGCTCCACTGGCATCCATACCTCTGCCAATCCATATCGGTTCGTCCTGAACTAACGATATGATGATGCCCTGGTGAACATAAAAACTCCAACCATCATAACCGGTAAGATAATTCATGTTAGCCGGTTGGGAGATAAATAAAACATCAATTTTTTCTGCTTCCATGCTTTTTTTTGTTTTTTGAATCCTATCTTTATATTCCTGTATATCAAAATAGTACATCTTGATTTATTTTTCTCCTTCCTTGAGAAATATAAAATTCTATTATTTAGAACTTTCTTCTTACATTTTGGATAATTCAGTAAATACCGCACCCGCATAGCGGGTGGTTTTAAGAAACCTCTAAAAGAGGCTTACATTCTTCCTGGATATTTTTCTCTATGCTTTTTTCTCTTGATATAGTTACGGTATCCTTTTGGACTATCTCTTTCAAAGCAATGGTGCTTCTACTTTCATATATCACTTTGTTTAAAAAATATTCAGATAGCACATCTTAATCTTTATGGTAAAACCATTTTATTTAATCATTACCACCTTCCAAGAAGGTGGTTTTTATGGTTAATTAAAAATCGAATTACCTATCAATATTGTTTCATTGCCAAAGTGATCCTTATTTTCCATAATAACCGAAAGAAATGAACGGTTATCAATATGGCTTCCTGAGGTTACCATCACTACATTTTCCCCAATATTTTTAACCTTTCCCACCAGTAGAACCGCAATTTCAACAGTAGTATACTGCCTTAAAAAATTTTATAATAGCTTTAGCAAATTATAATATTATAGGATAAAAACATATTCTCAGTCTGATAGTGAAGCCTACAGCCAAGGAAATCCCCTGGCTATAGGCTTCAAACAGATTTATCGATTTACTTTACATAAGTTAGTAATGGTCTATTTTTGAGCGTTTTCAATATCTGCCAGAAGTGTATCAAGGATTTCCTGAGCACCATCACCACCAATTCTCAAGTAAGCCTCAACAGGGCCACCTTCTTGCCAGGCCAGCTCTTTGAAGGGCATTACCTCTTCCTCTGTAAAATCATACAAATTAATCGAGGGTTTGGCTTCTTTGATCTTTTCACCGATTTCCTTATTATTCTGGAAAGACCAGTTAGTCATCGGTTCGATAAGATCTAAACAGGAATCAATAAGGATCTGCTGTAAATCTTCGGGAATACTGTCAAAAACATCACGGCTAACGACTGGGACTACCATAAACAGCTCATTCCACATGTTGGTAATATAATCCTGGACTTCATAGAAACCCATGCTCAAGTGTGCGTACATTGGCTGAACCTGTGAGTCAATTAAACCGGTCTGCAGTGCTCCATAGATCTCGCCATAATCCAGACTTTGGGCATTAAACCCATAGGTGTTGTAAGAGGATACCAGAATAGGATTGGCCATTACCCTGTGCTTGAGTCCTTGAATATCTTCGGTAGAATGAATAGGAATAGTCGAAGTAACCCTCATCCAGCCTGAACTCCATACGCCTAATAACTGAAAACCTCTCTGCCTGAATCCATTTTCAAGTAGTTTAACAGCCTCTCCGTTTGCGCAAACATCATGCACAACCTGGGCAGTATTCTCCATTGGCCAGAGGTATTGCAAAGCCAGAACCTGAGCTTGTGGCACAAAGCCTCCAACCCATCCATAATCTACACTGCCTACTTCTATCTCTCCCATCTGAACCAGTTCAACAATATCCCTTTCGCCTCCAAGGGTACCATAGGGGTAAACCTCGATTTTTATTCTCCCATCTGACCTTTCCTCAACAAGTTCAGCAAATTGATAGGCAAATACGGTCATGGGGTCTCCCTCTACTTCTGCAGAAATCATTTTCCAGTTATACTCTGTTTGTGCCTGGGCAGATAAAGCAAAAACCATCGACAAAATTACCAGCCCTAAAATTAGGGTCAATCGAACATTTCTCATCATTATACTCCTTTTTATTTAATGTAAATCATATCCCATCCAAGTAATATATGCTTCCAGTGTTTTCATCACATAGGCAACATCTCCTTTGGTTTTATATTTAAGTAACACCATATTGAAAGAAGTTCCTTTTTTCCGAAAATCCTAACTAAAGACATCATTAACTCCCCAATGCTGTTCTTGGTATAAAGAGGGCAAGTTCAGGGAAGATAACAACCAGAGCTACCGCCAACAGTAAAATAAGAATAAAAGGCCAGGTCATCCGGATGACTTCGATATAAGGTCTTTTAAAGATAACCATTGCCGTAAAGATATCACACCCGCAAGGGGGGGTAGCCGAACCGATAGCTGCCTGCATGGTTACCAGCACGCCCAGAAAAACCTTATCAATCCCGGCTTGTGCTACATAAGGCGCAAAAAGCGGTGTCAGAACATAAATAGCTACAATGGGATCAACAAACATACAAGCAATAAAATAGGCAATATTAATAATAATGATAACTTTTAAAGCTGACGGATCTGGTCCAAACAACGGTGGCAGCATGACTTTGGCAATTCCGGAATAGCTTAAAAACCAGGCTAATGCCTGTCCAGCCCCCACCAATATAAAAACCACAGCGGTAATGACTGCTGTGGATAAAGCAACGTCAACAAGTTTCTTGAAATTTAAAGACTTATAAATGAGTCCTTCTAAAACTAGGGCATATAGAACAGCAGCGGCAGCTGCTTCCGTAGGACTGAAGATTCCCCCATAAATTCCTCCCAGAATCAATACCGGAAAGCCAATCAGCAAGATGCCTTCCCTGGTGACACGAATTCTTTCCTTCCAATTAGCCCTGGGATAAAGACCAATATGATAGTGCTTGGAATAAAAATAGGAAAAAAGGGAGAATAAAAGACAAACCAGTAAACCGGGAATGATACCTGCCAGAAACAGTTTTCCAACTGAGGTCTGGGTAGCTACGCCATAGACAATAAAACCTATACTGGGTGGTATCAAAAAAGCAATATCACTGGAATTAATAATTAATCCTAAACTAAAAGAACTGGAATAGCCGGCCTCGAGAAGCATAGGTCTCATTGTACCGCCGATAGCAGATACAGTTGCCTGCGTGGAACCAGATACAGCACCAAATAAGGTACAGGCAACATTGGTTACAATCGGCAAGCCACCGAATAAATGCCCTAGATAAGCCTTCACCATGTTGATCATTCTTTTGGCAGACTGTCCGGAAGTAATAATATTGCCTGCCAGTATAAACATAGGAACACAAACCAATGATAGCGGCTTGATCCCCCCCAATATCTGCTGCACCAGAATATTCATATTCAGATTAGGAAGGAAGAAAAAACTAGTAATAATAAAGGTTGCCAAAAGTACAACCATAAAAGGAAAACCAAACAGAAGTAATGAGAATGCTACGAATCCCATTAATGGTAACATGAAACAAACCTCCTCTCTATCATTCCTCCCCTGTAATTGTCTTATTCATATTCACTCTTCTGTTCGGGAGAAATCCAAACCTCTTCTCTTATTCGAATATTCTTAAAAATGGTCATAATATAATGTATCCCGGCCAGGAAAAAACCCAAAGGTACAATGACAACACCAATCCAGTAAGGAATTCCTAAAGCCGGAAGCATCTGTTGCCAGCAAAAGGTAGTATAGACGTAATTAAACGATAGATAAGTTAGATAGAACATGGTTACTGCACTGATTGCCGAGATTACATATATCATAAACTTTTGTACTTTCAGTGAAGATAAGTCAAATATTGCTCCCATACGGATATGCCGTCCCTTTCTGGATGCATAGCTTAAACCAATAAAGGTGATCCAGATAACTAAAAACATAGCCAGTTCATCAATAAAATAGATGGAAGTTCCTGACTTTCGGGCTATCACGTTGACAATTAATATTACAGCTAATACACCAACTCCTATGCAGAGGATAACCTCCTCTATTTTCTCTATGACCATATTCATCTTTGTTAATAAATTAGATAGCCACATCAAAGACCACCTCACTTAACAAATAGTTTTCGTGGAAAATTTACAAAAGTTTCGCAACCCTTTTCGGTAACTCGAAAAGGTTCACTGTTTTCAAACCCAAAAGTATCCAGCCAAATTCCGGGCATAAAATGAAAAGTCATATTAGGCTTTAAAATAGACTTATCACCTGGCCTTAAACTGGCAGTATGTTCTCCCCAGTCAGGGGGATAATTCAAGCCATAAGAATAGCCAACTCGTGATTCCTTTACTACTTTACTGCCGGAAATAGACTCTCTCCATTTGGCTTCAACCTCTTCACAGGTGACCCCGGGTTTAATAAAGTCCAGTGTCTGATTGAGCCCGTCAATAACAATTTTTGCTACCTCTTCTAATTCTATTATAGGTTTCCCGATACATACGGTTCTGGATAATGGTGCATGGTATTTATGTTTACTCCCGGCCAATTCTAAAAAAACAATGTCCCCTTTCTTATACCGTCGATCAGTCCAGGTTAAATGGGCAGTGGATGTTCTTTCAGCAGAAGGCATAATGGGAGCAATTGCGGTATAATCACCGGTATACTCATCCGTACCACTAATCTGGGTATAGTATACGCTCGCTGCGGCATCCCCTTCTCTGACTCCCACCTCTATGCTATCAATCGCAGTCTGCATGGCCCTTTCAACAATCCTGGCTGCCTGTTTCATATAGAAAATCTCTTGCTCGGACTTAATCTGCCTGACCATTGGCAATAATAGAGTAGCATCCTTCAAATTAGAATGAGGCAAGTCAACCTTTAATTGTTCTAAGCATTTGGCTGTAAAGTAATAGTTATCCATCTCAACTCCGATATTTATTTTATACTGTCCTTTTTCCTTCAGAATACCAGCCACAAAACTCATAGGATGTTTCAACAGAGATTGGACATAGTCGTCAGGATAGCCATAAATATTTTCATCACTTAACCATGTTGTTAAACGAGCACCATTACTATCCTGTCCCCGTCCAAACCAGATAGGTTCTTCTTGATCCATCAGAACTAATACTCCCTGATGGGTATAAAATGACCAACCATCATAACCGGAGAGATAATTCATATTGGCCGGATGAGTAGCAATTAGAACCTCAATTCCTTCGTTGGCCATTCTTTCTTTTGTCTTTCGAAATCTTTCCCTGTATTCATTTAACTTAAATAACATATCAACACTTTCTTTTATTAAAAGTAGACTTTACTTAATGCTATTCTTTATAATAATTTAGGGAATCTATGTTTTTACTATATCAAAATTGCAATAATTAGTGCAAACAGGTTCCTATATCCATCCTCTGGCTTTCATGGCTTTGCCAATTTTATTTAAAGCGTTTATCCAGGCAGCATTTCTTAAAGATGTATCCTTTTCTCCGACAGTTATCATCGTTTCTTGGTAGGCTTTTAAAATTCTTTCTTTCAGCATTTTGTTAACTGTTTCTAAATTCCAGTACGTATCAGTTAATCCCTGCGTACGTTCAAAGCCACATACAATCGCACTTCCGGAATTAGCCAGTACATCAGGTATCATGATTACACCTTTTTTCTCCAAAATCTTTTCCGCTTCCGTTGTCACTGGCCCATTGGCACATTCAATAATCAGGCTGGCTTTCACCTTATCGGCATTATCTTCATGAATAACACTCTGGACTGCGGCAGGAACCAATATCTCACAATCAATTTCTACCAAATCATCATTGCCTATCGATTTTGCCCCCGGGAAATCGACTACGAACCCAGTCTCTTTAACATGTTCGCCTAATCTGTTAATATTCAGGCCATTTTCAGAATAGATTCCACCTTTAATGTCGCTAACTGCTACAATCTTATAACCCTGCTGATAAAGTAATTCGGTAATGGTACTTCCTACATCGCCAAAACCCTGTACTGCCACGGTTGCATTGGGAGAAATATTATAACTTTTCACCGCTTCCATGGTGACAAAAAAGGCACCCGTTCCTGTTGCTTCCCGACTTCCCAGGGTTCCGTTCACCTCAACCGGTTTATCATTAATAGCAGCTGGGCTATGAAATCCCACAATCTCTTCAAATTCATCCAGCATCCAGGCTTGAGTTCTACCACTAGTACCAATATCAGCCCCGGGAACATCCACCCAGGCACCTTTCATGGGCAGTTTACGGATAAAGCTTCTTACTAAACTTTCATATTCCCTATCACTTAATTTACCCGGGTCGACCCGAACTCCCCCTTTTCCTCCGCCGGCAGGAACACCAGCAACGGCATGCTTAATGGTCATCCAGAAACCCAGGGCTTTTACCGTATCCAAATCCAGATCAGAAACAAAGCGTGTACCATCCTTAATCTGTCCCAAAGCATCATTATAATGAACCCTGAAGGCTTGGAAAATTTGTAATCCTCCATTATCCATTTTCATGGGAATCGAAAATTGAAAGATCCTCTTAGGCTGACTGAGCATTTTAAGTACATCAGGGTTGATTTTCCCAATTTCCCCAGCCATATGAAGCGTATCCAAAGCTGTCTGAAATGGGTTTCTGCCCATAATCGTTCCTCCTTGTATCTTAATGGGTCAAAATAAAAATTATTTTTGCAATATTATTTTTTCATATTCTTATTTTTTCGTAAAATTAGAAATTAGAACTACCATAAAATAAATTTTCAATCTTGAACTGATTTTGATTGAACTATACAATGACCGGCAAAATTAAATCCGATGGTCCGTTTTTCGATAATTTCATGTTTGGGGCATGTTCGGCCATGATTTCCTGGAATATCGCAGCTTCTTTTACTTTTTCCCGCATAAATTCTGCATGCCAGCTCTCCTGGATCCAGGGTTTATACATTACAGCTTGTGATATT
>CAYSAA010000134.1:0-5694 GCA_964428905.1 uncultured Atribacterota bacterium | reverse complement strand
TTTTGATAACTCAATGGAATGTCTTCCGGTTCCACATCCTACATCTAATATTTTTAAAGACTTATTATACCCTAATTCCTGTTCGATAAAATCACATTCCCCAATCGTTCCCTGTGTAAAAATTTCTTTATCATATTTTTTCGCATAATTCTCAAATAACTTCTCATACCATTGTTTCTTGTTCATATTTTCACTCATTCCACATTTATTTTATTTGATAAACTTATTAACCTGTCCTCTTAAATAACTTTTCCGTTTCTCCTCAGAAAATTTTTCAATTGCATAGCGCAACATAGTCCTAGGCATTTCTTGGTTATGCTTTCTTAGGAATTCCTCTTCTACCTCAGAATCTTTTTTCCCGACCTCTCTAAGCATCCAGCCCACCGCTTTATGAATAAGGTCTTCCTTATCTTTTAAGAATATTTCTGCAATCTTCAATGTATTACTAAATTCATTATTGGCAATAAAAAATAATGTTGACATCATTGCTATCCTGCGTTCCCATAAATTTTCTGACCTGGCTAAGATATAAATTGGTTTTTTATCACGGGTAAATAAATATGCACCGACAATACGGGGAGCAGAAATATCGACTAAGTCCCAGTTGTTAATATATTTCGTATGACTGAGATACAGTTCATATATTTTCTCTTTATTTTCCTTATCCTTTTTTCTAAAAAGTTCTACTAATACAATAAGTGCAAATAGACGTTCTTCATGGAATGGTGATTTGAGAAATTCAGCCGTATCACTGATAGGTAAAGTCCTATACTTTTTAGCAATTTTCCTAATGACAGGAACTCTAAGTCCTAAAAATATATCACCTTCGCCATATTCACCTTTCCCAGTTTTAAAGAACTTTTGTAAATGTTTAGCTTGTTTTGCATTACTTAATTGTTTAAATTCTTCTTTAATATTTTTAATCATTACAATACCTATTAGCTTTTCACTTTTCACTTTTCCTGGATTTTTTGTTCAGCAATATCCCTTGCAGTAATTCCCGGATAATAATATCTTCCGTTCTTATGAGTATAATTTTTAACCAGGATTGACTGTTCGGGACAAAAGTTAAAACAGGCATAACAGTAGTAACACCTGATGTCCTCTTGCCATAGCGGTTTGCCATTATTCATTTTAATTTTTTTAGATGGACATACACTTTCACACAATCCGCTGCCTGAACAAGTGGAATCAGTATAAAACCCGATTTTGGCATTCATACCTTCAATATACCATTGCAGGGGCAATTGCAAGTATTTATTAATAACTCGTGCTAGTGCATTTGTGGGTTTTGGGCTATCTTTACCAGCATTCTTTTCTTTATTGATAATTGCTTTGCCAATTATATCCAGTTCTTTTTGCACATTTTCTTCTAGAGCTGAAATGTTCTTTTCTGTTATGGTGCTCGCCCAATTCTGGGCAATCATAAAGGATGGTTGTAATCCCTTGGGGGTATTGGATGCCATTTTTAGGGTGTAGTAAAAATCTAATCCCTTACCTTTTTCTGCCAACAGCCTTTCCAGGTAATATTCTAGGTTACCTGGGTAACCACAATTGGTAGTGACAGCAAAAAGATATTGCTCGGGTTTGAAATGAATTTTCTTGACAAACTCCCTTACCGGGATGGGTGTTGAGCTAAGGTAGATCGGAAATACAAGACCTATTATATCTGCCTTCAGTTCAATGGCTTCTTTATTTAAAAAACTCAATATTGGTATGAGGGTAGTATCAGGAATTCGTTTTTGAATTTCCTGGGCTACATGTAATGAATTACCGGTCCCGGAGAAATAATAAATTTCTACTTTGCTCATACTTATTCCCCTATTTTATTTACAGAAACATTCCTTATTATCAGATATTATAGTTAATTTCAAGATAAATTCATAGAAAAAAATTAAAGTTGCTGGATTATCTTTTTCCTTTTGTGTTATTTTCTATCGGTTTTCTAATGATTATAAAAGGAAGTGACATCTTCATTGATTCAGTTATTTGGTTTAGCAAGATAACTAAAATTCCTGATCTTATCATTGGTGCTACCTTGGTCAGTTTGGGCACTACTTTGCCTGAACTTATGGTATCTGCAAGTGCTGCCATTCATGGTAATACAGAAATAGCAATAGGAAATGCCTTGGGTTCTATCATCTGCAATACTGGATTAATTTTAGCAATCATTATTATTGTATCCCGCCCAAAATTTACAAATAAAAAAGAATTTCAGCAGAATGGAATTCTTTTAATGTTGCTTTTATTGTTACTTACTTTTGTAAGCTTTGTCTATGGTGAGATATCACGTTTCACAGGCGTTATCCTGTTGGGGATTTTAGTTTGGTATTTATATAAAAATGTCCGGAAAAGTATTTCTAAAAATAAAACAATTCAAAATAAAGATAATAAAGAAAAAATTGTAAACACAAAAAAAGTAATATTAAATTCAGTTATGTTCATCATTGGCCTCACACTAACGCTTTTCGGTTCCAGATTGCTGATAAACAATGGAGAAAAAATTGCCATACTTTTAAGAGTACCTGATGTAATTATCGGTTTAACCATGACAGCTTTTGGCACATCATTGCCCGAATTGATGACTGCAATCACATCACTGAGAAAAAAAGCCTATAATCTTTCTATAGGTAATATTCTGGGGGCAAATATTCTAAATGTCATCCTGGTAATCGCCGTATCTTCAACCATATTACCCATACCTATTAATGGAAATATTTTACATTTCCACCTGCCATTTGTACTGCTCATTGTAAGCATCACATTATTATTCTCATTTATGTGTAAAAATACTTTTCGAAGGCGCTGTGGTTTTATAATGGTTTTTGCCTATATAAATTATCTTTTATTCACATTTAATTTGTTTTAATCAATTATTTATTTATAGACCCCCAAGTTTCATATTGTGAGTAAACATGATGTAGTAATTGTTCTGGACAAACCCCTAAAACCACAAATACTCCTTCGACCGCATATAATTATCCTGGCATAAAGAAAGTTTTTTGACTACCTGATAGGTCAGATTATTCTATTAATAATTTATCTAGGATGTTATTTTACAATTATTGATCCCATTCTATGATTCTAGAATTTGTTACTATTTTTTTACACAATCTGACGTTAATACGTTATATAGCTTTTTGGTAGCTGTCAATTGTAAAGATTTGCCCCCCTTTTATTTACACTCCGTCCCCCTGGTTTGTTTCCTGTCAGTTCCATTTTTATCACTTATTCATAATCCTTAATAATTCTTTTGCCGCTTCTGTTGGGCCTTTTTGTTCATATCCAGGAATTCCTAATCTTGTTCTTAATTGGCCAACTTTTATTTTATTCTCAAATAATTTATTAAAATATTTAGCGGCTATTTTATCGTGTAATTCTTTATACTGCGAAGGACCAAAAATATTGGCAAAATAACTTTGCACTAAGCCCTTTTCTGTGGTTGTACCCTTGGCTAATCTAGCGCCGTTTCTGAAAACGACAATGGCTTCCTCTACAGTAGAAAATTCTTCAAAAATCGAGCGGTTTTCATCTACTTCTTCGTAATTATTAGCATAGAGAAAATAATCCACTTTATAACCCTTTAACACTTCCTGCATCGTTGTAATGGGAATTACTGCCCTGGCATTTACTTTTTGCGGACTCATGATAATGGAACGATCGATCACTCCAAAAGCATAGCCGGGCTGTAAATCATCTAATCTAACAAAGGCACCTACTTCAGTTCCATAACTAATAATATCGCCATCTTTATTTATCTCCAAAGAGCCCATATCATCATAAATAATCTTCATATCTCTGATATATTCTTTAGCTAGGACTCTAAATGCTTCTAAGGTTTCTGATTTTCCGGCACCAGTATCTCCCATTATTGCTAAATTAGCATATTTGCCATTTTTAAGACATATCCTAACCATGGCTCCATGGATAGGCATTCTTCCTCTTTTCATCATCTCGATATTGTGCAGAGTAAGCATCATTTTTTTAACATAACCAAAATATCCCATTTCACTTTTTTCAGGAAGAGCAGCCACTAAAATTTTATTATTTTCATCATCATAGAAAACTGTAGGTATTTTACCAAATTTTGCTAAAGAATCCAGGGGGACTCCAAAAAGATAAATTGCTTCAGGCTTCTTTAGCAATTCTTCATCATGGGCTAACTCAAAAAGATTAGCTAGAGCTGCTCCTAATCCGATAAATTTATTATGAAAAAATAAATAGATAATTATATTGCCTACTTTTGCCGGGAAACAAAGCCAATGTTTGGGATCTATACAGACATCATTTAGGGGATTTGTCTCGACTTTTTTAAATTCGCCTTTTCTTTTATTCATCAATGGATCTACAATAAGGGGAGGTTCAATTAAAATTTGGGTAATCAAAGAAATATCACTTACAATTTTTTTATATATTGAAGGAAGTTGATAATCTATATTTCTCGTTATAAAACCAACCTGACAACCAGCTGGGATTTGACGATATATTCTAGGATGATCACCAGTTATATTTTCACAAATATTTCGGTATGTTTTTCTCACTAAATGATTAAGCTCTTCGATGGTTTCATTAAAGACCCGATAGGGCTTTTCGCAAGATTTAATTCCCTCTTCTTCCTCCAGGTCATATTTTATGAAAAATCTTTCATAACTCCTCCAAAAATCATACAATCTTTCAACAAATTGATTAAAAAGATAGGTATCTTCAAATAATACCCCAAATTTGGAATTAGCATTGACATCTTCTTTAAAATTACTGTCTTTGCATAATAAAATAAAACTTTCTGTTATAATTTTTTTCCAATCACCATCAGAAATGTCTCCAAAAATTGCCAGAAGGGGAGAGTTTCTCTTTTTCAAATATTTAAGGTATTTTTCCAGAATCTTTCCAAACAACTTACTTTGTATTAACTCTTGAGGATTCTTACAAATACCCATATTACTTTTTATTACAACTTGCTTATCGTAGAAGAAAAATTCTTCCTTCATTGTATTACCTCACTTCCATGTTCCTTTTTATATGCAAATCAAGTAGTTGTTTTTTGCAATTAATTCCTTTAAAAATTACTTTTAGATAGTTTAAATTACCCTGATGTACTTGTCAAATGAAAAAACTTTTTTTAAAAGAGGGATGATCTTTTAACCTATTTCTGCAGCTGTGCTATACCTATCAAGAATAACCGTAGTCATAGAAAATTTAGCTTTCCTCCTCTTATCCTGCATCTGCTATTTATGAAGGGATAGAGGGGCAAATCTTTATTATTGACAATTTTATTTTTTATCACAACAGAAAATTGTGAATAACCCGGATGAAGTAATTATTCTGGACAAACTCATTAGTATTTACTTCGATTCAGGCGTATCGTAAGAGATTGGTCTTTTATGGACTGATTAAAAAGCATATGCTCAATTTCACATTTTAATTCATTGCCTTCATATTCATAAAAAATAGGCTAATAACGTGTCAAAGAACCGTCAGACTGTATGGGGAATATACTTTTAGACAAAAGATAGTATTAAAGTGGAAGTTATATTCATATTTAGCCTTCTTTCTATATACCTATTCCCAATAAATATCGCACCCGCATAGCGGGTAGCTGTAAGAACCTCTAAAAGAGGTGTGCCTTTTTCTTGGTTACTTTTTGTGCTGCTTTTTCTCTTCTATTAACTGGATATTTCTAAGCAATACAACTGC
>CAYSAA010000133.1:0-15421 GCA_964428905.1 uncultured Atribacterota bacterium | reverse complement strand
CCATATTGTAGGCTCTCATCTCTTTCGCTTTAGCAATCAGTTCAGCAACCGAGTAATCTTTCTTTATCTTTCCTGTTTTTGAATCAACTATTGGCATGACAGCCTCCTTAATATTAGTAATTATATTTTTAATCCAAATATTTATATAATTTCATAATAGTTCCCAACTATTTGCTATTATATCATATCTTTTTTTATACCAGGCAAATGAATTTACATTTGCTTCCTTACCTCTTGACTGCAAAATATCTTACTTGTTCCACAAGACAACGGAGTAAATCGTAAATTATTAATGAGTGAGCTTAATCAAAATTATTTAGAATAACCCTGCAATATAAATGATCACCGGTAAAACTAATAATATAGCAATGGTAGTAAAAATCCAACAGGAATTGACCAGATCAATATTTAAGTTATAGATATTCGCGGCAATCACAGAATTAAAGGCAACCGGCATGGCAGATAGTATCAAAGAAACCTTTAGCGGTAAACCCTGGCTGATGGATTGATAGCCAAGTAACAACGTGATCACTAATGTAGTTGCCGGTACAGCTATAAATTTGATGGCTGATATAAACCAGCATTCTTTTATATATTCGGAAACGCGACTGAATTTTAAATTCAAGCCCACTGAAAAGAGCAAAATAAAGGTCGATAACGGTACAAGAATTTCATTAATGGTGGCATAAATTATCGGACGTTCATATGGGCTAAGATTCAGAAACAAACCAATCAAGACAGCACCTACTCCTGTATAGAAAAATGGGTCCTTAAGCACATCTTTTAATTTCTCAATAATCCCTTTCCCCTTGACAAAATCATCGCTATGCATGTAAGCTATAGGATATCCTAACCCATAGTATAATAAACGCATAAGAAAAGTATAAATAGGCACCAGGGCATATCCTTCCTCTCCCAGAAAGAAAAAGCAAATCATTCCACCTAATGAAACAACATTGGAAAAAAAACCACAGATGAACATGGAACCGGTATTTATAAGGCTATAACGGTAATGCTTGGCAACCATGACAGCAAAATAACCACCGGAAATGATAGTAATTGCGCCCACAAAAGGCAAACTGATGATTTCGGTAAGACTTTTAATTTTAAAAATCCATAAACTTCCGATATAGGTAATGGAAATCATCCAAATCATTCCCAGTTTCTGCAGCAAAACAGCTATCTTTTTTTGTGCTTCAGGAGTAAACCAATGATTTTTTTTTATTAGCTTCTGGCAAAAATATCCGCTGAAGGTACCAATCAATAATACCAGGAAAGTCTTCAATAAGGCAAAGAACATCATGTCTATCGTCAGGGAAAAAAGCTCCCCTAAAACCCCACTTCTTTTAATTCTTTTTAATTCTTTAAGTTTTTATAAAAAAGATGGCTCATATCTTTTCAATAATGACAATAATTTAACACTAAACAAAGATGGAAATCAAATAAATTTTGTACAGACATTTACTCAACCGGATTTGCATCATGCTCTTATAATTGTTAATATAGAGTAAAATCATTAGGGGGGATAATATTGAGTCAATTAATTATAAAGCAACAGCCAAAAATAAAAAATGCCCGGATGATAGTTAGCTTTAGTGGATGGATGAATGGCGGAGAAGTATCCACCGGAACAGTAGATTATATCATAAGCAAATTAAAGGCTGTAAAATTTGCAGAAATTAAACCGGATCCCTTTTATATTTTTAACTTTCCCGGTACCATGGAACAAGCCAGTGAATTTCGGCCTTATACCAGGGTCGAACAAGGGATATTGCGGGACTTTGCTTTTCCAAAAAATGAGTTTTATTACTACGAAGAAAACAATTTGATTCTTTTTAAAGGAAAAGAACCTCATATTCACTGGGAAGATTATGCCAGATATATCTTTGAATTAGGAGAAAAATACAATTTAAAAAGATTGTACTTTATCGGAAGTGTTGCAGCTGCTACCCCTCATACCAGAGGGATCAGAGCTTCTTGTTACTGTTCTAAACAAGGTCTAAAAAAAGAAGTGAAGAATCATGGTATTAAATTCACAATATATGAGGGTCCCGGAAGTATTACCACTTACCTTACCTACTTGGCAAAACAGAAAGGGATTGAGATGATTAATTTTGTAGCTGAAATTCCCATCTATATTCAATCAGAAAACCCTAAAGCAATCAAAACCATGACCGAAAAATTGGCTAAATTGTTGAACCTCAACATTGATACCTCAGATTTAAACAAAAAGAATTTAACCTTTGAGAAAAAAATTAACCAGTTACTGGAACAACAACCACAACTTGCCGAAGAAATTAAAAAATTAGAAGAAAATTACGATAAAGAATTTTTTGACGATAAAGGTGGTTTCGAAGAATGGCTAAAAAGAAAAGGGATTGATAAACTGTAAAATCAATAAACTATTCTTTTTGGTCATACTTTTAGTTTACTCCGAAAATGCTTTTAATATTGCTATTAAAATATCAACCGCTTTCTCCATATCTTTAATTGCAATATGCTCATCCTTACTATGGGGTAACTTGCCTCCCACACCTAAAACAGCAGTTTTAATTCCTTTTTGGTTTAAATTACTGGCATCTGTGCCACCACAGATGATTTTGGTCTTTGGCTTTAGCCCTACCGATTGTATAGCTCTCTTTGCTACTGTAACTACCCTGGTATTTTCTGAAATATGAGACGCCTTTAAACCTAGTTTCATTTCTACCTCAGTTTTAGCTCCTCTGGCACGTGCCACTGTCTGAAAAGTATTTTTTATTAATCGACTTTGTTCAAGACATTTCTGATGCTTCTGACTGCGACATTCAATCTGAATGACGGTTGTTTCGGGAACTGCATTAAGTACCTGTCCGCCCTCAATTAACCCGATATTAACGGTTGTTATTGGATCAATCCAACCAGTTTGTAATAGGGAAATACCATGGGCAGCAATTTCAATAGATGATATTCCATTTTCCGGTTCTACAGCATGAGCAGCTTTCCCGTTAATCTTAACTACCATCTCTATCCGAGAAGGTCCTCCGGTAATAATTTCATCCAATTCTTCTGAATCAAGGACATAACCTTGTTTTGCTTTAATTAAACTCTTATCCAAAAAGGATGATCCAGATAATCCGATCTCCTCCTCCCTGGTAATCAAAATTTCCACCGGTGGATACTGGGAAGCACTTTTCAGGGCTACTAATATTTCTGCTATGCCTGCCTTATCATCTGCACCTAAGATTGTATCACCCTTAGAACGTATCATTCCATCTTCTAATATGGGTTCAATGCCTTTCCCCGGTTTTACAGTATCACCGTGACAGCAAAATACAATAGGTTCCTGCCTCTGATTGTTCTTTGCTTTTACCCTGATAATTAAATTACCGTGACTGTCATACTGTGTTTCAGCTCCAAGTTCATTTTTAAATAAAAGTTCAGTGAATTTTAGGAATTCCTTTTCTTCTCCCGACTCACTATCAATTTTAACCATCTGGAAAAAATACCTGGCTATATCATCTTTCATTTTTTACTCCCTATCTATTATTTATTACCAATGGATTTATGATACTTTTCATCCTGCTTCTATGCTAAGCCAGTTTTTTAATTTAATCATTCAATGATCTAATTATCTTTATCTTAGAATCTTAAATTTTTCTTTTAATATTAAAACAATCTAAACTAATGTCTTCTCAGTCTCCGTATCAAAGATATGGGTTTCTTCCATCTCCAGGGCAACCTCCATCTCATCCCCTACCTTCACCTTAGTACGACTGTCCAGCTTGGCCACAAGATTATGCTGGCCGCTTACCAGGTAGAATAGTACCTCATCCCCCAAAGGCTCAATAACCTCCACCTTGGCTTTGATCGTGTTCTCGGCTTTGGCATCCGAGAAAATTTTCTTATCATGGAAGTCTTCCGGACGGACTCCGAAGGTAACCTGTTTGCCGGCATAGGCTGCAATTGCCTTATGGAAAGCAGAAGGAAGTTTTACCGTAAAACTTTCGGCATCTATGAGATAGTCGGAACCTTCTTTAAGCAGCTTGGATGGGAAAAAGTTCATGGCCGGGGAACCGATAAAACCGGCTACAAACTGATTGGTCGGATCCTGGTAGACATCCAGAGGACGTCCGTCCTGCTGGAGCTTACCGTCATTGAGAATAAAGATGCGGGTAGCCATGGTCATGGCCTCTATCTGATCATGGGTGACATAGATGATGGTAGCACCCAGGCGATGATAGAGCTTGGAAATTTCGGTACGCATGGCCACACGCAACTTGGCATCTAAGTTGGAAAGCGGCTCATCAAAGAGAAAGACCTTGGGTTTGCGGACAATGGCACGACCGACCGCTACGCGCTGACGTTGACCTCCGGAGAGCTCCTTGGGACGGCGTTTGAGCAGTTTTTCGATGCCCAGAATTTCGGCTGCCTCCTGGACGCGCTGGTCAATCTCGGCTTTGGGGAATTTGCGTAATTTCAGGCCAAAGGCCATGTTGTTGTAGACATCCATATGGGGATAGAGGGCATAGTTCTGAAAGACCATGGCAATATCCCGGTCCTTGGGAGGGATATCATTGACTAATTTCTCTTCGATGTAGATTTCACCGGAGGTGACCTCCTCCAGCCCGGCTATGGCACGCAGGGTAGTACTCTTGCCGCAGCCGGAGGGACCGACTAAGACGGCAAATTCCTTATCCTGAATATCGATAGAGACATCATCGACTGCCACGACATCTTTGAATTTCTTGGTGAGATTCTTCAAGACAACTCTGGCCATAAGAGACCTCCTTTTAGTCACTAAATTATATTCATCTTATTATTTTATTATTATACCTATTTTATTGTTATTATCAACCTGATTTCCACAACAGGGCAGCAGAACCTACTACACCGGCATATTCACCTAATTGGCCAATTACAATTTTTAGATCTTTTAAATTAGATTTCAAAGCACGATGAAAAACAATTTCTTTTAAGGGATTGAGTAATTTATCCCCCTCATTGGTAATTCCTCCAACTAGAACAATCATTTCTGGATTCAAAAGATTTACTAAAGTAGTAATTCCAATACCTAAATACTCCAATGCATCTTCTACTATATCTTTAACCATAGGATTTCCTTGTCGGGCTAATTCAAATATTTTTGCCAAACTAATCTTACCTAAATCCTTTTGATAAAAAAAATTATTATCATCGATGTTTGATTCATTAATTCTTCTAAAGATCCTATTTTTAATACCAGTTGCAGAAGAGTAAGCTTCTAAACACCCAAAATTACCACAACCACAGCGAGGACCATTTTTATTTACTATCATATGCCCTATTTCCCCTGCAACATTATTCTTTCCATGATAGATTTTTCCATTAAATATTAATCCACCGCCTATTCCTGTTCCTAAGGTCAGACAAACCAAATCATTTACACCTTTAGCTGCCCCAAAATATTTTTCTCCCCAGGCTGCAGCATTGGCATCATTTTCCAGGATAACTGGTAAATTAAATTCCTTCGCTATAATCTGGCGAAGGTGTACTTCTTTCCACCCAGCTAAATTTGGTGCAAAATGAATAACTCCTTTCTGAAAATCTAAGGGACCTGGAGCACCAATACCAATACCAAAGATGCTTTCAATTCCCAAACCTGACTGGTTAACTATTTCATGGATAACACACTTTATTCTACTAATAGTTACATCTTTTCCCTGGTCAGCATTGGTAGGAACTTTGATATGCTTTTTAATTTTGCCATGATAGCTTATCAAGGCAACATTGATTTTACTCCCGCCTAAATCAACCCCAATAGCACATTTCTTCTTTTCTTTATTGTCTTGGTTGTGACTTAAGTTCATATTTTATGATACACTTTCTTCAATCATAATATCACCGTTTTGATTTAAACACCTGTTAACCTTTGACAGAACCTGCCATAATGCCTCGCACAAAATAGCGCTGTAAGCTTAAAAAGATAACTAGTGGTAATGCCATCGAAACAAATGCAGCGGCCGTCAATAACTCCCAATTCTGTCCATAGGAACCAACCAGGGCACTGATTCTAACTGTTAAGGGAGCAACATCAGGGGTTCCTCCTAAATAAACCAATGCTACTAAAAGATCGTTCCATACCCAGATAAACTGGAAAATAGTAATTGAGGCAATAGCCGGGACAGATAACGGCAAGACAATTCTTTTAAATATCTGAAAAGGAGTAGCGCCATCAATCGTTGAAGATTCAAACATTTCACTGGGAAGCCCTGAGATATAATTATACATCAGATAAATCACCAGAGGCAGTCCGTAGCCCGCATGCGCAAACCATATGCCTACAAAAGAACCGGATAACCCCAACTGGTTAAATATTCTAAGAATTGGAATTAAAGTCATTTGCAGTGGCACCACCAACAATCCCACAAAAAGTATGAAGAAAAAACGTCTTCCCCAAAATTCCATCCAGGCAAAAGCATAAGCAGCGAAAGATGCAATAATAATTGGTAAGGTACATGCCGGTATGGTTATGATAAGTGTATTAATAAAAGCACGTCCTATGCCAATATTCGTTATAACATCTCTATAGTTGGACAGTGTAAATTGGGTAAAATTAAATGGGTGCGCCAGGACAGTCCACCAGCCCGATGAAGCCACCTCTGAAGATGGACGAAAAGAGGTAATCAGCAATCCTACTGACGGAAAAATCCAGATAATGGCTACAATAATTACAAAAATATGCATGGGGGCATTTATTAGAAAATTATTTTTTTTGGTCTTCATCGGATTGCCTCCTGTTCTCTAAAGCGCTGAACATTGATAATAATCATAGGAATGATAAATAAAAGGAGCAGAATAGCAATAGAACTAGCCCTTCCATAATTTTGGAAGATAAACATCTCTTTATACATTCGGTTGGCAATTACCTCTGTCGAAAATCCTCCGTTAGTCATAACATAAACAATATCAAAAACCTTAAGGACATTAATAAACATGGTGGTGGACACAACTGCAACAGTTGGTTTCATTAAAGGTAGAATTATTTTCCAAAAAATGCGTAACTCATTAGCTCCATCAACACGAGCTGCCTCAAGTAACTCTCTGGGAATGCCCTTATAGCTAGCAGAAAGAATTACCAGACAAAAGCCAGTCCATATCCATATTCCTACTATGATTAGACAAATATTATTGAGCCATGGTCTTTCTATCAACCAGGGAATGGGCTGAGCTCCCAGAAATGATAGAAAAGCATTAAGAATACCAATTTGTTCACTGCCAATTGGCCTATAAGAATACACAAATTTCCAGATAACACCTGCTCCCACAAATGATATTGCCATAGGCATAAATATTATGGACTTTACTATCGATTCATAACGAACCCTATCAAGCATAACTGCCATAATCAATCCTAAAAAAACCGTAATCGGTACAAAAAGAGCTACCCATAATAAATTATTGCGAAAAGCAGTCAACATAACCTCATTGGTAAAACAATAAATGTAATTGGCAAATCCGACAAATTTTTCCGACTGAGGTCCAAAAAAAGAAATAATAAGAGTATTTATAGAAGGGTAAATTAAAAAAAACATTAACACAAACAGGGCAGGAATTACATACAACCATGGTGTATACCAGTGTGTTCGCATAATAGTTTAACTCCTTTACGAGTTATTAGTAATAAAAGACGGTAGATAGCTGATTTATAAAAACAAATCAACTATCTACCTGTGTGCTATTTATACAACACTATATAGTTAAACTTAATCTCTATAAGCATCCAATGCACTTGCCTCAATTTGCATCAAAACGTTTCTTACATTTTCTCCGCTGACATAATCCAGGATGCCGGTCCAGAAGGAACCGGAACCGACCGCGGCAGGCATCAGGTCAGATCCATCAAAACGGAAGACAGAGGCCTCACCCAGGAAATCAGCAGCTTTACGGGTAATATCATCCGGATAGACCATGGGATCGACCTTTCGATTTGGTGCCAGCTTGCCTAGTTCACCAACCCAGATTTCCTGTGCCGGAGCAGATGCAACATACTCCATAAAAGCTCGGGCTTCCGCTGTGTCGTTAAACATGGCAAGCATATCAGCTGCACCTAAAGCAGGGGTACCAAATTCCTCTTTAATAGGCGGGAACGGGAAGAAATCAAAGTCCTCTCCGGGCACTAAATCGGGAAAATGTTCCAGGATAAAACCCTTAATAAAAGTAGCCTGACGATGCATATAAGCATTGGGTGGATCCGTAAATAACGCATCGGGAGAGTCTCCAAAAGGAATGGTTAAAACTGCATTAGGTCCGCCGTAGACATATTCATTGCTGCCGGCAATCTTTCCAAAAATTTCAAAAGCTTCCATTACTTTTTCATTGGTCCAGGCAATTTCATGATTAACCCAGGCGTCATATGTTTCTGGAGATGCAATTCGGAGCATAATATCCTCAATCCAGTCAGTACCGGGCCAACCGCTGGCTGCTCCCGATTCTAAACCGATAGCCCAAGGGGTATTTCCATCAGCAAGCATCTGATCTGATAATTCCATCAGTTCATCCCAGGTACCGGGAATTTTATATCCGGCAGCAGCAAAAGCCTTGGGGTTATACCATACCAGACTCTTTAAATCTGCGGAAATAAAAATGGAATAGAGTTTCCCATCGTAAGAACCCAGTTCCAACCATGCATTTGAATAGTCATCCAATAAGGCTCCTCTATCCATAAAATTAGCTAAAGGAATCAATTTTCCCTGTTTAGCAAACTCTGCCATCTGGCCGGGATTGGGCATAGCAGAAACGTCCGGCGGATTACCAGCTTGTACTCTTGTATTTAGAATAGCAGGCAAATCGCGGGTACCGGTAAATTCAACTTTAATACCGGTCTCTTCTTCAAATGGTGCCACCATTTTTTCAAAAGCTTCGGATTCAGCACCGGTCCATACACCCATCACAGTAACACTCTGTTCAGCATGTACCGACATGAACATCAAACATGTCAGGCACATTACCACCATAATCAAACTAAACTTTTTCAACATACATAACCTCCTTATTTTTTATCTCTAATGATTGGCTTTAAAAAAATTAAAAATATATTGATAAACGAAAGCTGGACACCTCCTTCCTTGGCATACAAAATGAGTCCTGAACACTTCAGTAGATAAATTGAAATTGCATTTATATATCTATATCCATGATATAAAATAAAAGCAGTTTTTTGTTATTATCATAAATTATTATAAATTGTATTTACATTCAAATGCAAGCGAATTTTACTATGATAGAACTTACAATTATATTTTACCATTTTTTTGAAAAAATTTCTTTTTATTTATTATTTTATATAACCAATTTTTTAATAATTAAATAGCATGTCAAAAATTAATTTATCCCCCCTAAGGGTATACAATTCACTAGGTAGAAGTTAATAATGATGAGTCAAGGAGTCGTTATTGACAAAATTCTATAGTTTTAGTTTTGCTTTTTAGGGAGTATAATTTAAAGTAGAAAGTAGACATTCTCATACCTTTTAAAATATGTTAATATATAAGTGGACGAATAAGTAAACCCAATTTTGGATATTATTGTCTCTATATTTACCTTAACGCAACAAGTCTAATCCTTTTTATGTAGAATCTTTGCTTTTTAAAGGAGGTCATATTATGTCACGTATTATTATCGTATCAAATCGCCTTCCGATAACAGTAAAAAGATTAAAAGGTAAATTATCTTATCAGCAGAGCGTAGGTGGACTGGCAACCGGAATGTCATCATTTCAAAAAGACCATGAATGTCTTTGGGTCGGATGGCCAGGCTTGGCAAAAGAAGAGATAAATTCAGAGGAAAAAGAAAATTTACTGGAAAAAATGGATCAAATGGGAAACTATCCTGTTTTTTTGTCACAGTCTCATATTAAGGATTATTATAATGGTTTTTGTAATGAAACTATCTGGTCTCTCTTCCATTGTTTTTGCCAATTTACTGTCTATGAAAATAATCTATGGGATGCCTATAAATGCGTTAATCAGATTTTTTGTCAGACTATACTTGATATTGTACAACCCGATGATATGGTTTGGATTCATGATTACCATCTTATGTTATTACCAAACTTATTAAGGAAGAGAATACCTGATTTAAGCATCGGTTTCTTTTTACATATTCCCTTCCCACCTACTGAAATTTTTCGGCTACTTCCCTGGCGCCGGGAGATACTGGAAGGCTTAATGGGGGCTAATCTAATTGGTTTCCATACCTATGATTATGTGCGAAACTATCTTGATTGTATATTGCGTTTACGGGGATATGAAAGCAGCCTGGGTTATGTAAATTACCAGAACCGGGTAATCAAAGTTGATTCATTTCCGATGGGAATCGATTTTGACCGCTTTTTTAATTCTTCCGATCAAGAGCAAACAAAAAAAGAAATCCGAAAAATTAAAAAGAAGATATTTAAAAATAAAATCATTATTTCTGTTGACCGGTTAGACTATACCAAGGGAATTTTGGAACGCTTAAAAGCCTTTTCGACTTTCCTGGAAGATAATCCTGAATACTGGGAAAAAGTAACCATGATTTTAGTAGCCGTTCCTTCCCGGACCGGAGTCTCTCAATATCAGTTATTGAAACAACAGGTTGATGAAATGATTGGTCATATTAACGGGAAATTCGGTAAATTGGGCTGGTCTCCTATCTGGTACTTATATCGCTCACTACCCTTCCATGAGTTAACTGCCTTGTATTATATTGCAGATATTGCCCTGATAACTCCGTTAAAGGACGGAATGAATCTAATTGCGAAAGAATATATTGCCACCAAAAAAGATGCAAAGGGTGTCCTTATTCTCAGTGAAATGGCGGGAGCCGGTAATGAAATGGGTGAGGCGCTTATTGTTAATCCAAATAACCGTACGCAAATTTCCTGGGCTTTAAAGTATGCCCTCAATATGGATGAAAAAGAACAGCAAAAAAGAAACCTAAACATGCAGAAACGCTTGAAAGAATATGATGTAAAAAAGTGGGCTGAGGATTTTAAAGAAAACTTAATTAAAGTTAAAAACGTTCAAAAAGATCTATCTGCCAGATTTTTGTCTCCCAGAAGCAGGCTGAAAATCATAAAAAAATATAAACAAAGCAATCTGAGGCTCTTTTTAATTGATTATGACGGTACCCTTGTTCCTTATAATTTTAAATTTAAACAATCCAAACCTTCTCAAGATGTTATCAATACTATCAATCTGCTTAATCATGATTACAGAAACAAGGTAGTCATTGTCAGCGGGAGAGAAAAAGATATTTTGGAAGAATGGTTTAAGAACATAAAAGTAGACTTAATTGCCGAACATGGTGCCTGGCTAAGAAAGGACTCAGATGAATGGCAAACCATTGAGCCATTGAGAAAAGAATGGAAAGACCAAATCAGACCAATTTTAGAACTGTATACCAATCGTACTCCCGGTTCCTTTATTCAGGAAAAAGAATATTCACTGGTTTGGCACTATGTTAATACAGATCCAACTTTCGGACGTACTCGGGCTATGGAATTGATGGATTCCTTAACCCATCTTACCTCCAACTTGAATTTGGAAGTAAATCATGGAGAAAAACTCATTGAAATTAAGACAGCTGGAATCAATAAAGGAATAACTGCCTACCAATGGATCTCCGAAAAAGACTGGGATTTTATCTTAGCTATTGGTGATGACTGGTCAGACGAAGCAACTTTTTCTCACTTACCTGACTCAGCCTATTCCATTAAAGTCGGACAGGGAATTTCTGAATCAAAGTATAATATTAATTCTTCAACAGAAGTCCGGGCTTTGTTAAAAGAATTGGCCAATAAATCTTACCATGCCTAAGCTACTTCAATTTCATCACAGAGATATACATCCTGAATGGCATGGAATATTTGAATACCTTCTTTCATCGGCTTTTGGAAGGTTTTTCTTCCCGAAATAACGCCCATACCGCCAGCTCTTTTATTGATAATTGCAGTTTTAACAGCCTGTTGTAAGTCATTTTCTCCTGATGGTCCGCCAGAATTAATTAAACCGATTCTACCCATATAGCAATTAGCCACCTGATAACGAGTAAGATCAATGGGATGATCTGAAGTCAATTGTTCATAGACCAATGGACTGGTTTTTCCAAATCCGATAGCCTGATAACCACCATTATTGGTAGGCTGCTTTTGCTTAATCAGATCTGCTTCAATGGTCACTCCCAGATGATTGGCCTGTCCTGTCAAATCAGCCGAGGTATGATAATCAACACCATCTTTCTTGAATGCAGAATTTCTAAGATAACACCACAAAACAGTAAACATACCCAGCTGGTGCGCCTGCATAAAGGCAAGAGAGACTTCTTCAATCTGTCTCCTGGATTCCTGTGAACCAAAATAGACGGTTGCACCCACTCCCCTGGCACCCATTTCATAAGCCTGTTCGACCGTTGCAAACATTCTCTGATCATAATGATTGGGATAGGACAATAATTCATTATGGTTCAACTTCAGAACAAAGGGAATTTGATCAGCATATTTTTGAGACACTATACCCAAAACACCAAGTGTAGACGTTACAGCATTGCAACCACCTTCAATGGCTAATTTTACGATATTTTCCGGATCAAAATAAATAGGATTAGGGGCAAAAGAGGCGCCGGCAGAATGCTCAATTCCCTGATCAACCGGCAATATAGAAAGATATCCGGTTCCCTTTAATCTTCCTTGATTGAAAACTGTTTTTAGATTCTGTCTAACCTGTGATGAACGGTCAGATATACCAAAAATACGTTCCACAAAATCCGCTCCAGGCAGTTGAAGCTGATCTTTAGAAATCGTTTTGCATTGATGATCTAACAAGTAACCGGCATCTTTTCCTAAAAGTTTTTGAATTTCATCTAAATTCATTTTCTAACCTCCTCTATATTGTAATAATTATATTCTTAAAGTAAACCACTTAATATATTTTACCATTTTTCTAACAGTGCCTTCCCCCGTTAATACAGCTTGTTTTTCAATTCATTTTACCATATATATAACAACTTGATTGAATTAATTATTATTTAATTCTTGAAACATATTGATTAATTGCGCCACATTGGTAATTTCTACAAGTTGCCAGTAGCCTTTCATATCTTTCATTTTGAGTTCAACTAAAAAATTAGTTTCCTTAACCTGGTCATAATAAGTCAGACCAATGCTTGCCGTTTCTCCTTCTATTTTGGTAAAATTTATTGATTGATAGTCCCACTGTTCCGGGTCAATTCTTCTCTTTATCATTTTAATAATCACTGTAGAAATCTCATTATTATCATCTGCATCAGTACTAGCCCATTGACCTGTAGCAACATAAGCAAGTATTTCTTTCTTGACTATTTCTTTTAAATTCGGCTTCACTGCTGAGATCAGACTGTTACTGATTTCATTACTAATTTCGCTCCATCGGCTTCCCGTCTTCTCTTTTGCAGTATAGTATTGCCAGGTGTGAACAATGACATTATCTACTACCTCATCCAAATCAACATACTCATCAAAAGCCGTTACATTGTGCTGAGGAATGGCTTTCTTGATCTGCTTTAAGGAATACTGTGGGGAAACCATCATCTTCCATAAAAAAAATATGGAAACTATGCCGATAATGACAAGAATAACGAAAATATGTAACCATTTTTTCATATTTTTCTTTACACTTTCCTATGTGGAATAGCTATTATTATCATATTATTGTTTCAGAAAGAAAAGTCATGAGAATATCTTTTTTTCATCTTAACACGTGAATAGGGTGTCCGAGAATACCCTCAGCAGTCTCTGCAATTGTTTCAGGAAGCGTGGGATGCGCATGAATTGTTTCGGCAATATCAGAAGCAGTACATCCCTTCTGTAATGCTAAGGAAGCTTCCGCAATTAAATCACTGGCATGGGCTCCGATAATATGAATACCAACAATTTTATTATCTTTTTTGTTCGAAATCATCTTGACATAACCTTCTCGTTCATCCATACACAATGCTTTCCCGTTTGCCCGATAAGGAAATCTAAATATTTTTATATCTGACAGCTTTTCTCTTGCTTCATTCTCGTTTAATCCCACGCTTGACACCTCAGGATTGGAAAAAACACAAAATGGTATCACCCGGTAAGACATTGATTTTGTAATTCCTGCTATGTGCTGAACTGCAATTTGGCTCTGCATAGAAGCAACATGGGCTAACATTTTTTTGGCCACCACATCACCAACTGCATAGATACCGGACACATTAGTCTTCATATATTGGTCAACTTTGATTCCTTCAGCTTCCAATTCAATTCCTAACCTTTGAAGGTCCAAACCACCAAAATCGGGAACACGTCCGGTGGAAATTAATATCTTTTCAGTCTCGATTTTTTTCTCTTCGCTGTCATTTTTTATGAACACAGACAATTGATGGTCTTCTTGAGTAATTTTTTGTATCTGACTTTTGAGTAAAAAATGAATGCCCTGTTTTTTCAGTATTTCCAACAATGAAACTGCAATTTCTTCATCTACCGGCAATAAAATTCTCTTCAGTTTATCAACTACCTCAACATGAACACCAAAGCTATTAAAAATAGAGGCAAACTCAACACCGGAATAACCACCACCCACAATAAGCATTTTTTGAGGTAATTGTTCTAAAGATAGTGCCTCATCAGTATTGATAATATTCTCATTATCCGGACTATCAACTTCGAATTCTCTCACAGCTGAACCCGTAGCAATGATAATATTTCTGGTCTTTAAAACCTCCTTATCTTTTCCCTCCTTATAAACTACCACTTCTCCGGGGGCAGAAATATCAGCCCTGCCTTCTATTACCTGTACTTTTCTAGCTTTTAACAAAGACTGTACTCCTCTAGTTAAACGCTGCACAATTTGATCTTTTCTTTTAATAATTTTTTCTAAATCAAAAGAAATATTTTCAGTTAAAAGTCCATATTGCTCGCTATTTTTGAGATACTCCCACACCTGTGCAGAACTGGCCAATGCCTTAGTTGGAATACAACCTCGATTAAGACATAAACCACCAATCTGATCTTTCTCTACCAGTGTAACTTTTAGACCCAGCTGTACTCCCATTAAAGCTGCTACATATCCCCCGATTCCTCCTCCGATAATAACGACATCCATCTCTGGCATTTGTTTTCTCCCTTATTGTTATTTTTACTTTTAAGGAATAATATACCATTAAAGTCCGACTTCTTAATAACCTTCTAGCCAAATTACTATTTCAATAGGATTCAATATTTATTTGTATATCTGTATTTGATAGAGTAAAAGCAGATTAGATTTCTCCAATCTGCTTTTATTTTAATAAAAAGTAAATATCGCACCCGCATAGCGGGTGGCTTTAAGAACCTCTAAAAGAGTTTTAACTTTTTCTTGGTTACTTTTTGTTCTGCTTTTTCTTTGCTATTAACTGGATATTTCTAAGCAATACAACT